>NZ_JBEXXO010000025.1:0-131999 GCF_040630435.1 Streptomyces sp. NPDC005803
CTCACCCTCTCGGGCTTTCCTCCGGGCGCTTCCCTTCGGTCTTGCGTTTCCGACTCTATCAGACTCTTTCGTGTCCGATTCCCGGTCGAAGCGGGATTGCTTTCAAGGAGACCGCTTTCGCGTTTTCCTTTCCAGCGATTTCAACCTTACCAGAACCAATTCGTTCCGTTTCCGGTCCGATTTGAATTCCAGTGGCCGTTGAAGTGGCCTTGCCTTTCGGCGGACCCGACTTTATCAGAGGTTCTGAGTCGGAATTTCCATCCTCCTCCGGAGCTCGCGGCGCACAGGTGTGCCCGGCGCTTCCCGGTGAGGCGGAGCCGTAAACCTACTGGAGCGGGGCTCCCCGATGCAAATCGGGGGCCCCGCTCCGCAGTTCGCGCCTGTCGCGGTCAGACCTCGACGACGACGGGGAGGATCATCGGGCGCCGGCGGTAGGTGTCGGAGACCCACTTGCCCACCGTGCGACGGACGAGCTGCTGGAGCTGGTGCGGCTCCATGACGCCGTCCTGGGCCGACTTGTTCAGGGCCTCTTCGACCTTGGGCACGACGGCGCTGAACGCGGAGTCGTCGATGCCGGAGCCCCGGGCCTGGAAGTGGGGGCCGCCCACGATCTTGCCGGAGGAGCTGTCGACCACGATGAAGACGGAGATGATCCCCTCGTCCCCGAGGATGCGACGGTCCTTGAGGGAGGTCTCGGTGACGTCGCCGACCGAGAGGCCGTCGACGTACACGTAACCGGCCTGGACCTTGCCGACGATCTTGGCCTTGCCGTCGATCAGGTCGACGACCACGCCGTCCTCGGCGATGACGATGTGGTCCTTCGGGACGCCGGTGAGGGCGCCCAGTTCGGCGTTGGCCCTGAGGTGGCGCCATTCGCCGTGGACCGGCATCAGGTTCTTCGGCTTGCAGATGTTGTAGAAGTACAGCAGCTCGCCGGCCGAGGCGTGGCCCGAGACGTGGACCTTGGCGTTGCCCTTGTGGACGACGTTGGCGCCCCAGCGGGTCAGGCCGTTGATCACGCGGTAGACCGCGTTCTCGTTACCCGGGATCAGCGACGACGCCAGGATGACGGTGTCGCCCTGGACGATGCGGATCTGGTGGTCGCGGTTGGCCATCCGGGACAGGGCCGCCATCGGCTCGCCCTGCGAGCCGGTGCAGACCAGCACCACCTCGTCGTCCGGCAGGTCGTCGAGGGTCTTGACGTCGACGACCAGGCCCGCGGGGACCTTCAGATAGCCCAGGTCACGGGCGATGCCCATGTTCCGGACCATCGAGCGTCCGACGAAGGCGACCCTGCGGCCGTACTCGTGCGCCGTGTCGAGGATCTGCTGGATGCGGTGCACATGGCTGGCGAAGCTCGCCACGATGATGCGCTTCTGCGCGTTGGCGAAGACCGTGCGCAGGACGTTCTGGATGTCCCGCTCGGGCGGTACGAAGCCCGGGACCTCCGCGTTCGTCGAGTCGGAGAGCAGAAGGTCGATGCCTTCCTCGCTCAGCCGGGCGAAGGCGTGCAGGTCGGTGAGGCGGCCGTCCAGCGGAAGCTGGTCCATCTTGAAGTCGCCGGTGGCGACGGCCATGCCCGCAGGCGTGCGGATGGCGACCGCGAGAGCGTCCGGGATGGAGTGGTTGACCGCGATGAACTCGCAGTCGAAGACCCCGATGCGCTCGCGCTGTCCCTCCTTGACCTCAAGGGTGTACGGACGGATCCGGTGCTCCTGGAGCTTGGCCTCGATGAGCGCGAGGGTCAGCTTGGAGCCGATGAGCGGGATGTCCGGCTTCAGGCGCAGCAGATACGGGACACCACCGATGTGGTCCTCGTGTCCGTGCGTGAGGACGATGCCCTCGACGTCGTCGAGGCGGTCCCGGATGGTGGTGAAGTCCGGAAGGATCAGGTCGATCCCCGGCTGTTCCTCCTCGGGGAAGAGAACGCCGCAGTCGACGATGAGCAGGCGGCCGCCGTACTCGAAGACCGTCATGTTGCGGCCGATTTCGCCGAGGCCGCCGAGGGGGGTGACCCGCAGGCCGCCCTTCGGGAGCTTCGGCGGGGTGCCGAGTTCAGGATGCGGATGACTCAAAAGACTCTCCTTACCACGCACGCCACGTACCGCTTGGGCACGTGGCGCGCATGTCATTCGTGCACTTGCTGTTGTCTTGGGTGTTGCTCTGTCGCGAAGGTTCTTCGCTTATTCAGTTGTGAAGTCTGTGGTTACAGCTGTACCCCACCGGCGGCCAGGTCGATCTTGAGCTGCGCCGTTTCCTGTGCGCTGAGTTCCACCAGAGGGAGGCGCAGCGGGCCCGCCGGGAGGCCCTGGAGGGTCAGTGCGGCCTTGGTGGTGATCACACCCTGGGTGCGGAACATGCCCGTGAACACCGGCAGCAGCTTCTGGTGGATCTCCGTCGCCTTCTGTACGTCTCCGCCGAGGTGGGCCTCGACGAGGGCTCGCAGCTCCGGCGTGACGACGTGGCCCACGACGGAGACGAGACCGACCGCGCCGACCGACAGGAGCGGCAGGTTCAGCATGTCGTCGCCCGAGTACCAGGCCAGACCGGACTGGGCGATGGCCCAGCTGGCGCGGCCGAGGTCGCCCTTGGCGTCCTTGTTGGCCACGATGCGCGGGTGCTCGGCCAGTCGGACCAGGGTCTCCGTGTCGATCGGCACGCCGCTGCGGCCGGGGATGTCGTAGAGCATCACCGGCAGACCGGTGGAGTCCGCGATCGCGGTGAAGTGACGGAGGAGACCCTCCTGCGGCGGCTTGTTGTAGTACGGCGTGACCGCGAGGAGGCCGTGGGCGCCGGTGCGCTCGGCCGTCCGGGCGAGCTCGACGCTGTGGCGGGTGTCGTTGGTCCCGATGCCGGCGACGATGTGCGCCCGGTCTCCGACCGCCTCCAGCACAGCCCGGACGAGCTGGTCTTTCTCCGCGTCGCTGGTGGTCGGGGACTCGCCGGTGGTGCCGTTGACGATCAGGCCGTCGTTGCCTGCGTCCACCAGATGGGTGGCGAGCCGCTGGGCGCCATCGATGTCGAGTGCGCCGTCCGCCGTGAAGGGCGTGACCATAGCGGTGAGGACCCGCCCGAAGGGGGTCTGCGGAGTGGAGATCGGAGCCATGGGTAACACGCTACTCGTTGCTCGGCGCTCAATGTCCCCTCGGGGGGACAAGCAAGAGGAGCCCGGCACTGCCTGCTCGGGGGTTCAAGCAGTGCCGGGTCCGTTTGATCAGCCTAGATGAACTTCACGAAACGCCGCAATACGGACACCGCCTACGGGGCAACGCGTCCGTTCTTGTTGAACGCTGCATGGGTGAGCGGCATCAGCCGCGCCCAGTGCGCCTCCATCTGCTCGCCGACCATCTCGATCTCCCGCTGCGGGAACGACGGAACCTTCGCGAGCTCGTGCTGCGTACGCAGGCCGAGGAAGTGCATCAGCGAGCGGGCGTTGCACGTGGCGTACATCGAGGAGAAGAGGCCGACCGGGAGGACCGCACGGGCGACCTCACGGGCCACTCCGGCGGCCAGCATCTCCTGGTAGGCCTCGTACGCCTGGCGGTAGGAGTCCTCCATGACGCGGCCGGTGAGCTCGGCCTGCGCCTGCGTGCCTTCGACGAACTCGTACTTGCCGGGACGGCCCTGCTGGACGAGCTTGCGGGACTCCCCCGGGACGTAGAAGACCGGTTCCAGCTCCCTGTAGCGGCCCGACTCCTCGTTGTACGACCAGCCCACGCGGTGCCGCATGAACTCGCGGAACACGAAGATCGGGGCACTGATGAAGAAGGTCATCGAGTTGTGCTCGAACGGGCTGCCGTGCCGGTCCCGCATGAGGTAGTTGATGAGCCCCTTGGACCGCTCAGGATCCTTGGTGACCTCTTCGAGGGACTGCTCACCGGCCGTGGACACACGGGCGGCGAACAGTACGTCGGAGTCGCCGGCGGCGTGTTTCACCAGGTCAACGGTGACATCGCTGCGGAAGCTGGGCTTTGCGGGTTCGGGGGTCTCGGTCACCGGCGGGGTCCTTCCAATGGCGTCGCTCGGGCGGCGCCCACTCTACGGGCCGCCACCGACAACACCGTCCCCACCGCCCGTCCGGGGATTTCTTCGGACGATCCGGCGATTCGGGGCACCGATCGGGCTCGTTATGCGTCTGACTCAATAGCACTGCCCGAATCAGAGTTCAAGGAGAGTTACCTCATGTTCCGCCGGCGTGAATCCGTCCCGTTCTCGTTCGTAGCCGAGGCCGACCGATTCCGCAGTAACGTCACTCCGCCCCCGCGGGAGCGCGCCTCCCTCTCCCAGAAGGCGGGCCGCACCCTGACCGGCCTCGCCGTGATCGCCGGACTCGCCGGTTCGCTGCTGCTCGGCCTGCCCGCCCTGGCTCCCGAGCAGTCGCCGCTGCACCACCAGCAGACCGAGGCCGCACAGGGTCGCTGACTCGACCGGACCCCCTGGGGTGGCCCGGTCGGCCGCCTCCTCGGTAGCCTCACCGGGCACAGCAATCGAGCGTGCTTGTGAGTGAGGATCAGTCGTGCCCCTGCCCTTTCTGACGGCCGACCGCGCGTTTGACGCGAGCGCTGACGACGTCGCGCTGCCGTTCGACGACCACGACAGCTGGCGGCGCCCCTACCGCCCCGGGCCCTGGCGTGTCGCGGCCTCGGCCGGTCTGCTGCTGCTCGCCTCGTTCATCCTGTTCGCCGGGATGATCACGGCGTTCGCCGGGGCGATGCCCGGGGCCGGCGCGTGCCTGGCGCTCGCCCTCGCGGTGATCCTCTGTGCCCTGCGGATGCTGCGCATCGGCGCCTGGGTGAGCCGGCACGGCGTGCGCCGGGTGGCCTTCTTCCGGACGACGACGGTGCCGTGGAGCCGCGCCGCCGCGGTGCGTACGGTGCAGCAGCCGGTCAAGTGGCTCGGGTTCCCGCGCACCGTGCAGGGTCAGGCCCTGATCGTCGTCCGCAAGGGCGGGGACGCGGTGCCGCCGTTGCTCACCGACTCCAACGCGGACTTCCTGGCGCGCGGCGAGGCGTTCGACCGGGCCGCCGACACGATCGAGGCGTGGGGGGACGAGTACCGGCAGCAGTGAGTACCGAGGGGTTACCGCCCCCGGCAGACAGCAGGACCGTCCGGCGTTCGAGCTCGAACGCCGGACGGTCCTGTTCTGGGCGGGCAGGCCCTACTGGCCGGACGGGGCCGGCGAGGCCGGTGTGCGGCTGCGGTGGAGGGCGATGGCCCGCTGCATGGCCTTGCGGGCCCTGGGGGTGTCCCGGGCGTCCTGGTAGGCGACAGCGAGGCGGAACCAGCAGCGCCAGTCGTCCGGCGTGTCCTCCGTCTCCTCCCGGCGTCGGGCGAACACCGCGTCGGCGGAGTCCCGGTCGATACGGCCGCTCGGGGTACGGAGCAGGTCGTCGACGGGCAGACCGCCCTCGGCGTCGAGCTCGGCGGCCAGGGCGTTGGCCCTCCGGACGAACTGGGTGTTCTTCCACAGGAACCAGATGCCGATGGCCGGAAGGATCAGCACGGCGACCCCGAAGGTCACCGTGAGCAGCGTGCCGTGCCTGATGAGCAGGACACCTCGGCTGCCGACCAGGACGAAGTAGAAGACCAGGACGGCAGCGGTGACGACGTAAGTGATCTTTGCGCGCATGGCGGTGGGCTCAGTCAGTTCAGGTCGAGGAAGTTTTCCAGGCCGAAGGTGAGGCCAGGAGTGGTCACCACGCGGCGTGCTCCGAGCAGGATGCCCGGCATGAAGCTGCTGTGGTGCAGGGAGTCGTGCCGGATGGTGAGGGTCTCGCCCTCGCCGCCGAGCAGCACCTCCTGGTGGGCCAGGAGGCCGCGGAGCCGGACCGAGTGGACCGGGATCCCGTCGACGTCGGCGCCGCGCGCCCCGTCCAGTGCCGTCGCCGTGGCGTCCGGCTGAGGCGCACAGCCCGCCTCCCGGCGGGCCTCGGCGATCAGCTGGGCGGTGCGTGCGGCGGTGCCGGAGGGGGCGTCGGCCTTGTCGGGGTGGTGCAGCTCGATGACCTCGACCGACTCGAAGTAGCGGGCGGCCTGCTGCGCGAACTTCATCGTGAGGACCGCGCCGATGGAGAAGTTCGGCGCGATGAGCACACCGGTCTCCGGCGAGCCGGAGAGCCAGGTGTTCAGCTGTGCGAGCCGGTGGTCGGTCCAGCCGGTGGTGCCGACCACGGCGTGGATGCCGTGTCCGGTGCAGAACTCGAGGTTCTCCATCACCGACGTGGGGGTGGTGAGCTCGACGACGACCTGGGCGCCGGAGTCCGCGAGGGTCTCCAGCTTGTCGCCGCGGCCGAGTGCGGCCACCAGTTCCATGTCGTCGGCGGCCTCGACGGCTCGTACCGCTTCGGAGCCGATGCGGCCCCGGGCACCGAGAACGGCCACGCGCAGCTTGCTCATGCCTGCTTCTTTCGGGTGACTAGGTGGCTGGGGGACGTCCCCTGAGGGGGTGGTGAGAGGAGCGCCGTCCGGCCCGTCGCGGGGCGGCCGGGACTCTCACCACACCCTCTAGGCGACGGATTCGTGGAGGCGGTCGGCCTGCTTGTCCTTGAGCGGGCCGATGACGGAGAGCGAGGGGCGGTGTCCGAGGACCTCGCCCGCCACCGAGCGGACGTCGTCGGGGGTCACCTGCGCGATGCGGGCCAGCATGTCGTCGACCGACATCTGCTCGCCCCAGCACAGTTCGCTCTTGCCGATCCGGTTCATCAGGGCGCCGGTGTCCTCGAGGCCGAGGACGGTGGAGCCGGAGAGCTGGCCGATCGCGCGGCTGATCTCCTCGTCGTCGAGTCCGTCCGACGCGACGCGGTCGAGTTCGTCGCGGCAGATCTTGAGGACGTCGTGGACCTGGCTGGGCCGGCAGCCCGCGTACACGCCGAAGAGTCCGCAGTCCGCGAAGCCCGAGGTGTACGAGTAGACGCTGTAGGCGAGGCCGCGCTTCTCCCGTACCTCCTGGAAGAGGCGGGAGCTCATGCCGCCGCCGAGGGCGGTGTTGAGTACGCCGAGCGCCCAGCGGCGCTCGTCGGTGCGGGCCAGTCCCGGCATGCCGAGGACCACGTGGGCCTGCTCGGTCTTGCGGTTCAGCAGTTCGACCCGGCCCGCGGTGCGCAGTGTGCGGGAGCCCTCGCGCGGCACCGTCGGGACGGCGTCGGTGCGGGAGAGCGCTCCGGCGCGCTCGAAGGCCTTGCGGACCTGGCGCACGACCGTGGCGTGGTCGACGTTGCCGGCCGCGGCGACGACCAGGTGGGTGGGGTCGTAGTGCTTCTTGTAGAAGCGGGCGATCTGGCCGCGGTTCAGGGCGTTGATCGTGTCGACGGTGCCGAGGACCGGGCGGCCGAGCGGGGTGTCGCCGAGCAGGGTGTGCGCGAACAGGTCGTGCACGCAGTCGCCCGGGTCGTCCTCCGTCATCGCGATCTCTTCGAGGATGACGCCGCGCTCGGCGTCGACGTCCTCGGAGGTGATGAGGGAGCCGGTCAGCATGTCGCAGACGACGTCGATGGCCAGTGGCAGGTCCGTGTCGAGGACCCGCGCGTAGTAGCAGGTGTACTCCTTCGCCGTGAAGGCGTTCATCTCGCCGCCGACCGCGTCGATCGCGGACGAGATGTCGAGGGCGCTGCGCTTGGCGGTGCCCTTGAAGAGGAGGTGTTCGAGGTAGTGGGTCGCGCCGTTCAGCGCCGGGGTCTCGTCGCGTGACCCGACGTTGGCCCAGATGCCGAAGGTGGCGGAGCGTACGGAGGGCAGCGTCTCGGTGACTATGCGCAGGCCGCCGGGGAGGACTGTGCGGCGGACCGTGCCGATGCCGTTGGTGCCCTTGAGAAGCGTTTGGGTACGGGCGACGGCCCGCCCCTCCGAGGAGGGGCGGGCCGTCGTCACGGAACTACGGGACGTCACTTGTCGGTGTCGTCCTTCTTCTCGTCCTCTTCACCCTCGACGACGGGGATGAGGGAGAGCTTGCCGCGGGAGTCGATCTCCGCGATCTCGACCTGGACCTTGGCGCCGACGCCGAGCACGTCCTCGACGTTCTCCACGCGCTTGCCACCGGCGAGCTTGCGGATCTGCGAGATGTGCAGCAGGCCGTCCTTGCCGGGCATCAGGGAGACGAACGCACCGAAGGTGGTGGTCTTGACGACCGTACCCAGGTAGCGCTCGCCGACCTCCGGCATGGTCGGGTTGGCGATGGCGTTGATCGTGGCGCGGGCGGCCTCGGCCTGCGAACCCTGCTGGGCACCGATGTAGATGGTGCCGTCGTCCTCGATCGTGATGTCGGCGCCGGTGTCCTCCTGGATCTGGTTGATCATCTTGCCCTTGGGGCCGATGACCTCACCGATCTTGTCCACCGGGATCTTGACGGTGATGATCCGCGGGGCGTTCGGGGACATCTCGTCCGGGACGTCGATGGCCTCGTTCATCACGTCGAGGATGTGGAGGCGCGCGTCCCGTGCCTGCTTCAGCGCGGCGGCCAGGACCGAGGCGGGGATGCCGTCGAGCTTGGTGTCGAGCTGGAGGGCGGTGACGAACTGCTTCGTACCGGCGACCTTGAAGTCCATGTCACCGAACGCGTCCTCGGCACCGAGGATGTCGGTGAGGGCGACGTAGTGGGTCTTGCCGTCGATCTCCTGCGAGATCAGGCCCATGGCGATACCGGCGACGGCGGCCTTGAGGGGCACACCGGCGTTCAGCAGGGACATGGTGGAGGCGCAGACCGAGCCCATGGACGTCGAGCCGTTGGAGCCCAGCGCCTCGGAGACCTGGCGGATCGCGTAGGGGAACTCCTCGCGCGACGGCAGCACCGGCACGATGGCGCGCTCGGCGAGCGCGCCGTGGCCGATCTCGCGGCGCTTGGGCGAGCCCACGCGGCCGGTCTCACCGACGGAGTACGGCGGGAAGTTGTAGTTGTGCATGTAGCGCTTGCGGGTCACCGGGGAGAGGGTGTCCAGCTGCTGCTCCATGCGGAGCATGTTGAGGGTGGTGACGCCCAGGATCTGGGTCTCGCCGCGCTCGAACAGCGCCGAGCCGTGCACGCGCGGGATGGCCTCGACCTCGGCGGCGAGCGTACGGATGTCCGTGACGCCGCGGCCGTCGATGCGGACCTTGTCCTTGATGACGCGCTCGCGGACCAGCTTCTTGGTCAGCGCGCGGTAGGCACCGGAGATCTCCTTCTCGCGGCCCTCGAAGGCCGGGAGGAGCTTCTCGCCCGCGATCTCCTTGATGCGGTCGAGCTCCGCCTCGCGCTCCTGCTTGCCGGCGATGGTGAGCGCCTTGGAGAGCTCGGTGCTGACGGCCTTGGTGAGCGCCTCCAGGACGTCGTCCTGGTAGTCGAGGAAGACCGGGAACTCGCCGGTGGGCTTGGCGGCCTTGGCGGCGAGGTCGGACTGGGCCTTGCAGAGCGCCTTGATGAAGGGCTTCGCGGCTTCCAGACCGGCGGCGACGACCTCTTCGGTCGGGGCCTCGGCGCCGTCCTTGACGAGCTGGATGGTCTTCTCGGTGGCCTCGGCCTCGACCATCATGATCGCGACGTCGCCGTCCTCCAGGACGCGACCGGCGACGACCATGTCGAAGACGGCGTCCTCGAGCTCGGTGTGCGTCGGGAAGGCGACCCACTGGCCCTTGATCAGGGCGACGCGGGTGGCGCCGATGGGGCCGGAGAAGGGCAGGCCCGCCAGGATCGTGGAGGCGGAGGCGGCGTTGATCGCGACCACGTCGTACAGGTGGTCGGGGTTGAGCGCCATGATCGTCTCGACGATCTGGATCTCGTTGCGCAGGCCCTTCTTGAAGGAGGGGCGCAGCGGGCGGTCGATCAGGCGGCAGGTGAGGATCGCGTCCTCGGAGGGCCGGCCTTCACGGCGGAAGAAGGAGCCGGGGATCTTGCCGGCCGCGTACTGCCGCTCCTCGACGTCCACCGTGAGGGGGAAGAAGTCGAGGTTGTCCTTGGGCCGCTTGGAAGCGGTGGTGGCCGACAGCACCATGGTGTCGTCGTCCAGGTACGCGACGGCGGAGCCGGCGGCCTGCTTGGCCAGGCGGCCCGTCTCGAAGCGGATGGTGCGGGTGCCGAAGGTGCCGTTGTCGATGACGGCCTCGGCGTAGTGGGTCTCGTTCTCCACTAGTGATTTCTCCATACTCGTCGTCTTTCGTCCTGACGCCCGTGTGGCGCGGGACGGTGCGGAGAAGCGCGCCTTGTGTGCGGGGCCGGTCTTCGATCGAAGCTCCCGGGCGTTGTCCCGGGGGCCACTACCGAGGACCGGCGGCGGCCGTGGCGCGCCTCTCCTCGTCTGTTGTCGTACGTCCAGGTTACTGAGGTTGCCCCCGGTACCGCACGTACGGCAAAGGGAGCGGCCCCCTGGAAGTGGGCACCGCTCCCTGTCACAGCGTCCTTACTTGGCGCCGCCGGCCGCGCCACGGCGGATGCCGAGGCGGTCGACGAGCGCACGGAAGCGCTGGATGTCCTTCTTGGCCAGGTACTGCAGGAGGCGGCGACGCTGGCCGACCAGGATCAGCAGACCACGACGGGAGTGGTGGTCGTGCTTGTGCGTCTTGAGGTGCTCCGTCAGGTCCGAGATGCGGCGCGAGAGCATGGCGACCTGAACCTCGGGGGAACCGGTGTCGCCCTCCTTCTGCGCGAACTCGGTCATGATCTGCTTCTTCGTAGCGGCGTCGAGCGGCACGCGGTACTCCTCTTGGTGTTCGATGCGCCCACGAGTGCCCCTGGTCTTGATCTCAGGGGAGCTTGAGTGACTCGGGAGCGAAGGTCCGATGAGCGCAGTCCCCAGAATCGACCGGGAACGCGTACACAAACGGCCACAGCCAGACTACCAGCCGTCCGGAGCGGCCCCGACGGGCCTCAGCCCGTGAGGGACCTCGCGCGCGCGAAGACGTCGAGGACCGCCAGGCAGAGCGGGACCAGGGAGAGTAGGAGCGCGCTCTCCGCCAGGTCCAGGACCCGGCCCCAGAACGGGGAGAGCCCCTTGCGGGGAACGATCAGTGCGGCCGCTGTGAGCAGGGCCGCCCCGGCGGCGACGGCCGCGGAGAGCCAGACCGTACGGAGGTCGAGGGAGCCGCGGTCTCCGTACCGGGCGAGCGCCGCCACGAGGTCGGCGGGCGGACGCAGCGCGAGGCCGAGGATCAGCAGGGCGAGGGCGCCGAGGCCCGCCGCGAGCACGCACACGACCTGCGAGGTGTAGCGGAAGAGCCGGGCGCGCAGCAGCATGGCCAGTCCCGCGGCCAGGGCCAGGAGCTGTCCCCAGGCGTCGCCGGAGAAGCCGAGCACCGCGGCGGACGCGACGACGAGGGCGGCGCAGCCTCCGACGAGGCCGAGCAGGAGTTCGTGGCCGCGCCGCGCCCGCGCCGCGATGTCCGCGGTGTCGACGGGGGCGTCCCGGTGGCCGGCGTCCGGATCGGCGAAGGGGTCGTCGTGGCCGGTGCGGGGGGTGCGCTGCGGGGCGTATCCGATGGGGAGCCGGGCGAAGCGGGCCGAGAGGCCGGGCAGGAAGGCGACGAGTCCGATGGCTGCCGGGGCGCAGACGGCGGCGGCAGCGGCGGCCGAGCACCCGGTGAGGATCGCGGCGAAGACGGCCAGGGTGCCCGCGGTGGCGAGGAAGGCCGTCGCGACGAACGGGGCGTCGCCGCTCGGGGTGACGGCGACCAGGACGACGGAGGCGACCAGCACGGTCACGCAGCCGATCAGGAGCTGGAGCCTGCCCGGGCCCTGGCCGGCGTCCGGGCCGATGACGCCGGAGCCCGCGAGGAGCAGGAGGGGCTGGGCGGCGAGGCCGAGCGCGACGGCCGTGATCCGGTCCCCGTAGACCCGGGCGCGCACCCCTGCGAAGGCGGTGAGCAGCGCTCCGACGGCGCCCGCGATGACACCGGGCAGGCTGTGCGTGTCGTGGCGGACGGGGTCGGCGAACCAGAGGACGAGGCCCAGCAGGACGAGCAGGGTCGCGGCGCCCGCAGGGCCGGCGCCGCGCAGCAGGTCGTCGCTCCACAGGTGGCGGTCGCGGCTGACGGCCGAGGCGACGGCGTCCGAGACGTCGTCGAACACGGCGGGCGGCAGCGAGTCGGCGAACGGGCGCAGGCTGAGGATCTCCCCGTCGAGCACCTGCTGGGCGGCGAGGGTGCGGGCGCCGTCGAGGACGGTGCCGTCGCGTCGTACGAGGTGGTATCCGGTGGGAGTGGCGACGGCCTGGGCCTGGCCGGTGAGGCGGAGGATCTCCGGGCAGACGTCGGCGACGGCGAGGTCCTGGGGCAGTGCGACGTCGATCCGGCTGTCGGGTGCCACGACAGTGACGCGGCAGAAGCCGGTCGCTGCGGTCGTACTCACGTCTCTGGTCCCCCTGGTCCGCGGTTGCGCGCCACCTGGTTCGCGGTTGCGCGCGATGCGCGCGCAACCCTACCGGGAGGGGTGAACGGCGGATCCGCCACGAAGGCCCGGCCAGTAGGATCGCGGTCGCGCGGAGGCCAGTTCCGTGGGCGGAGGCAGCCACGGGGGCGCCGGTGCGGGTCCGTCCGGCCCCCGGCCCGTCCGTACCGAGGGATTGATGCACCGGTGAGCCAGATCGTCGTGAAGCGACCGCTGCGGGCTCTTCCGCCCGAACTCCCGGCGGAACGGCTGACGTTGAATGCCCCGCCCTCGTTGCCGCGTGGGGAGCGCGAGGGCTTGCTGATGCAGGTCCTGCCGGTGCTCGGCATGGGTTCGTCGGTGGTGTTCTTCTTCTCGCCGCAGGCGCCGCCGTTCATGCGGATCATGGGTGTCCTGATGCTGGTGTCGACGGTCGCCATGGTGGTCGCGCAGTTGGTCCGCCACCGGCGCGGTACGCAGGGACAGCTGGCCCAGGCCCGGCGCGACTACCTCGTGTACCTGGCGCGGACCCGGCGTACGGTGCGCCGGACCGCGCGCGCCCAGCGTGACGCGCAGTGGTATCTGCACCCCGACCCGGGGCAGCTGTGGTCGGTGGTGGCCGAGGGAGCCCGGGTCTGGGAACGGCGGGCCGGTGACCGGGACTTCGGGCAGGTGCGGATCGGGCTCGGGGCGCAGGAGTTGTCGACGCCCCTGTCGGGGCCCGAGACCGATCCGGCGATCGATCCGGAGCCGGTGTGCGCTCAGGCGTTGCGGCGGTTCCTGTCGGTGCACGGCTCGCTGGAGGGACTGCCGGTGGCGTTCCCGGTGCGGGCGTTCCACCGGGTGACGGTCGGCGGTCCGCCGGAGACGGCCCGGTCGCTGGCGCGGGCGATGGTGGCCCAGTTGGTGACGCTGCACTCGCCCGATGACCTGGTGGTCGCGGTCGTGGCGGGGCCGGACGCGGTGGGGTGCTGGGACTGGACGAAGTGGCTGCCGCACGCGCAGGCGCCGGGCCAGGAGGACGGCGCGGGTTCGAAGCGGCTGTTCGCGGCGGAACTGGCCGCGCTGGAACCGTTGCTGGCCGGCCGGCTGGAGGGCCGGCCGCGGTTCGGCCGGGAGAGCGGGCCACTGCCTGACCAGCCGCACCTGGTGGTGGTCGTGGACGGCGGCCGGATGACGCCGGACTCGGTGCTGGCGGCCCCCGAGGGGCTGCAGGGCGTGACGGTCGTCGAGGTGGTGCGGGGTGAGCCCGCCGCTCACCGTCATGGGCTCGCCGTGCGGGTGCGGCCGGGGCTGCTGCGGATGGAGTCGGGTGGCGGTGCGGTGTACGAGGGCGCGCCGGACGGCCTCTCGCTGCCCGCGGCAGAGGCGCTGGCCCGGCAGTTGGCGCCGCTGCGGACGGGGGGCGGCACGGACGGTGAACCACTGCTGTCGGACCTGGACTTCACCGAACTGCTGGGCCTCGGCGACGCGGCCGCGGTCGATGTGGCGCGCACGTGGCGGCCACGGCCGGTCTCCGAGCGGCTGCGGGTGCCGATCGGGGTCGGCGAGGACGGGCTGCCGGTGATGCTGGACCTCAAGGAGGCGGCGCAGGACGGCATGGGGCCGCACGGGCTGTGTGTCGGTGCGACGGGTTCCGGCAAGTCGGAGCTGTTGCGGACGCTGGTGCTGGGGCTCGCGGTCACGCACCCCTCCGAGACGCTGAACTTCGTGCTCGCGGACTTCAAGGGCGGGGCGACGTTCAGCGGGATGTCGCGGCTGCCGCACGTGGCGGCGGTCATCACCAACCTGGCCGACGACCTGGCCCTCGTCGACCGGATGGGCGACGCGATCCGCGGGGAGCTCCAGCGCCGGCAGGAGCTGCTGCGCTCGGCGGGCGGTTACGCCAACATCCATGACTACGAGAGGGCCCGGGCGGCGGGTGCGGCGCTGGAGCCGCTTGCCTCGCTGGTGCTGGTGATCGACGAGTTCTCCGAACTGCTCACCGCCAAGCCGGACTTCATCGACATGTTCATCCAGATCGGCCGCATCGGCCGTTCGCTGGGGGTGCATCTGCTGCTGGCGTCCCAGCGGCTGGAGGAGGGCAGGCTGCGCGGTCTGGACACGTACCTCTCGTACCGGATCGGGCTGCGGACGTTCTCGGCCGCGGAGTCGCGCACGGTGCTGGGGGTGCCGGACGCGTACCACCTGCCGTCGGTGCCCGGGTCGGGTTGCCTCGCGTGCGGTACGGGGGAGATGACGCGGTTCAAGGCGGCGTACGTGTCGGGGGCGTACCGCACGGGCCCTCCCGGCCCCGCGACGGGGCAGGCGCCGGCCGGCCGGCGGGCCGCCCTGTTCCGCGCGATGCCGGTGCCGTCGGAGGCCGCGGAGCCCGGCGGCGCCGTCGCGCCGGCCGGCCCGGTGCGGGACGACGCGCTGACGGACACGGTGCTCGACGTGGTCGTGCGACGGCTGGAGGGTCAGGGGGTGCCGGCCCATCAGGTGTGGCTGCCGCCGCTGGACCGGGCTCCGGCGCTGGACCAGCTGCTGCCGGGGCTGGCGCCGGCCGAGGGACGAGGGTTCACCGCCACGGAGTACAGCCGCCCGGGAGGGCTGACGGTCCCGCTCGGCCTGGTCGACAAGCCGTTCGAGCAGCGGCGGGAGGTGCTGTACCGCGACTTCTCCGGGGCGGCGGGGCATCTGATGGTGGTCGGCGGGCCCCGGTCGGGCAAGTCGACGCTGCTGCGGACCCTGATCGCGTCGTTCGCGCTGACGCACACCCCGCAGGAGGTGCAGTTCTACGGTCTCGACTTCGGTGGCGGCGGGCTCGCCGCGCTGGCGGAGCTGCCGCACGTGGGGCAGATCGCCTCGCGGCTGGATCCTGAGCGGGTGCGGCGCACGGTCGCGGAGGTCGCGGGGGTGCTCGGCCGGCGCGAGGAGTTCTTCCGCGCCCGGGGCATCGACTCCGTCGCCGACTACCGGCGCCGGCGCGCGCTCGGTGAACTGCCCGGCGAGGCGTGGGGGGACGTGTTCCTGGTCATCGACGGCTGGGGCGGGTTCCGGACCGAGTACGAGTCGCTGGAGCCGGTCGTCACGGACATCGCCGCGCGCGGTCTCGGCTACGGCGTCCACGTGGTGCTCTCGGCCGCGCGGTACATGGAGGTGCGCGCCGGGCTCAAGGACCAGATCCTCGGGCGGCTCGAACTGCGGCTCGGGGACGTCATGGACTCCGAGTTCGACCGGAAGGTCGCCGGCCGGGTGCCGGCCGGTGTGCCGGGGCGCGGCCAGGTGGCACAGAAGCTGCACTTCATGGCGGCGCTGCCGCGCATCGACTCGGTCGACGGGGCGACGGGTCTCGCCGAGGCGACCGCCGGGCTCGTCGGCACGGTGCGGGCGAACTGGCCGGGCGCGCCGGCGCCTTCCGTACGGCTGCTGCCGCTCAAGCTGCCCGCGGAGCAGCTGCCGAAGGGGTTCGAGTTCCCGGACCGGGGCCTCGCGTTCGGTGTCGCCGAGACCGATCTGGAGCCGGTGTTCGCCGACTTCGACACCGATCCGTTCTTCCTGGTCTTCGGCGAGAGCGAGTCGGGCAAGACCAACCTGCTACGCCTGTTCGCGCAGCGGATCGCGCAGCGGTACTCCCCCGACGAGGCGAAGCTCGTCGTCGGGGACTACCGGCGGGGGCTGCTGGGCGCGCTGCCGGAGAGCCATCTGCTGGAGTACGCGCCGACGGCGGACGCGCTGCGCACCCACATGGAGGCGCTGGCCGGGGTGTTCGCGCGGCGGCAGCCCCCGGCGGACGTCACGCCGCGGCAACTGCGGGACCGGAGCTGGTGGACCGGTCCGCGGATCTTCGTCCTCGTCGACGACTACGACCTGGTGGCGACGGGCGCGGGCGGTCCGCTGGCCCCGTTGGCGGAGTATCTGCCGTTCGCCCGGGACACCGGCGTGCGCTTCGTCATCGCGCGCGGTTCGGCGGGGGCCTCGCGTGGGATGTACGAGACGTTCATGCAGCGGATCAAGGAGCTCGGGGCGCAGGGCGTGGTGCTGTCCGGCAATCCGGCGGAGGGGGATCTCATCGGGGCGGTACGGGGGCATCCCATGCCACCGGGGCGCGGGTACTTCGTCACCCGGCGGGGCAGCGCGCTGGTGCAGACCGGCAGGCTTCCGGAGCGGCCCTGAGCGGCTGCCGGGTGAGGTGCGGGGCGTCATGGGAGCACATAAAGGCGCCGTTCGCCGGGGAATCGGCGACCGGGCCGAAGGCCGCGGCGGTGCCTGTACGGTGCCGTACAGAGCCACGTACGGAGAGGAACCCTTGACCATGGGCACGCAGGCGGAGAAGGACGAGCTGTACGCACTCGACATCTCGGGGGTGGAATGGCTGAGTGCGCCGGGGACCGAGGAGGCGGAGGAGCGCGTCGAGATCGCGCACCTGCCGGGCGGGGCCGTGGCGATGAGGTCCTCGCTGGATCCCGACACCGTGCTGCGGTACACGGAGGCCGAGTGGCGTGCGTTCGTACTGGGCGCCCGGGACGGCGAGTTCGACCTGACGTAGCGGCGGGCGCCGTGCGGGAGGGGCACGGCCGGGGCGGACGCGCCCTTCCCGGGCAGGAGCCTCACGCCGAGGCCGGGCCCCTCCGGGGGGCGGCCGCCGTGGTCCGGGGCCCCTGCCGCGTCTCGCGTGTCGTTCAGTACGCCTCGGTGAACAGGCGCGAGGCTCTGAGGTCCGTGGCGCGGTAGTTGTCCTTGCCGGACTCGATGATCCTCGCGACGTGCTCCAGCCGGCCCCTCATGTCGTCGGCCTTGCCGCGGTACTTGTTCTGGAGCAGCACGTACGCGGTGTGGGCCTCACCGTCCCAGGTGTCGGTGACCACCTTGAGCGCGGCGTCCATCTCCTCCAGGTCGCGGCAGATGTTCTGCGACACCACACGGATGCGGTTCGCCATCTCCTGGACGCTCTCGTACCTGACCTTGGTGTGCGGGTCGTGCCCCATCCGGGGTCTCCTCGGGCTCGGCTGCGGGGGAAGGGAAGGGTCGGTTCAGACGCCGTTGAGCCCGGAGGCGTTGCCCGCCGAGGCCGGTGTCCTGACCTCGTTGAAGGCCGCGCGGACCTCCTCGTCGTTGGCGTTGCTGAGGTTCCTGGTGCTGCCCACCGCGTGGAGCAGCACGTTCAGCAGCCGGCGGATCTCGTCGTGGTCCTCGTTGATCACGAGCTGTGCGGAGGTGAACCCCGAGGCGCCGGCGCCGGTCCAGCCCGCCCCGGCCGTGGCGAGGATGTCGGCCAGTTCCCTGGACTGGGTGGAGACGGCCTCGGCCGTTTTGACGATCTTGTTCCTGGCCTGGATGACCGGCTCGTCGGCCAGTCCGAAACCACCCGCGGGGTTGGTCATGCGGAGGTCCTCTCTCGGTGCGCGAAGGGATGCGGGGCGGGGGTGGTCGTACCGGCCCGGGCGCGGTCTCGCCGGCCGGTCACCGATTCCCCGTCACCCGGGTGAAGTCCGCGATCACCCTAGCCACTTCGGCGCCTCGTCCCGGTCCTCCTCAGCGGCCGGGAACCGCCTCGGCGAGGGTCACCGACGGCGCGGTGAGCGTCGTCCGCGGAGGTCGCGCGCCACGGTCGCGGCGCCGGCCACCACGGCGACGAGCACGGCCGCCGCGGCCAGTGCGTAGGTCGCGTACCGCTTGTCGCGTTGCTGCGAGGTCTCCGAGACCGCCAGGTGCGCGGGCTCGGGAGCGCGGGCCCCGGCGGGCGGTGCGTCCGGGTGGGGGGCGTCCTGCGGGGCGTCGTCTCCGGACAGCGCGCGGACCGGATCGACTACACCCCATCCGACGAAGGCGTCACGGCCGTTGACGGAGCGCTCCGCCGTCTGTTCGATGCGGGCGATGACCTGCGCCGCCGTCCACCGCGGGTACTTGGCGCGCATGAGCGCGACGACCCCGGAGACGTACGGCGCGGAGAAGCTGGTGCCGTTGTCGGTGCACTGGCCGTCGCCCGGGACGGTGGAGACGATGTCCACCCCGGGTGCGGCGACCGCCACGAACGTCCCTGCCTGGGAGAAGGGCGCGCGTTCGTTGTCGCGGTCGGACGCGGCGACGGCGAGGACACCGTCGAAGGCGGCGGGGTAGGTGCTCCTCTGCCTGCCGTCCATGCCGTCGTTGCCGGCGGAGGCGACCACCACGACGTCCTCGGCGACCGCCCGCGCCACCGCCCGGCCCAGCACGGAGTCGGCGGCCAGCGGCTTGGTGGTGTCCTGGGAGATGTTGATGACCTGGGCGCCGTGGGCGATCGCGTGGTCGATCGCGGCGGCCATCGTGGTGTCCTCGCCGTTGTGCCGCCCGTCGTTCTGCCGGATCGGGATGACGGTGGCCTCGGGGGCCAGGCCGACGAAGCCGGTGCCCGCGCGGGGGCGGGCGGCGATGATGCCGGCGACCTTGGTGCCGTGACCGACCTCGTCCAGGGTGCCGTCGCTCCCGCCGCCGTCGGTGTAGTCGATGCCCGCGGAGGTGTCCACGGCGTCTCTGAGCTGCGGATTGGTGTCGTCCACCCCGGTGTCGACGACGGCGACGCGGATCCCCTTGCCCCGCGTGTCCTGCCACAACTGGTCCAGGAGTACCCGCTGGAGCGACCACGGTCGTCCCGCGAACTGCTCCTTCATCGGGAAGTCGCACGTGCCGCCGCCGTCCGGGCGCAGACCCTCCGGACCCGCGACGGCGTACGCGGCCTGCGGCCCCGCGAGCACGCCCAGCGCGGCGGCGGCCGCCAGCAGGGCCCTTCTCCCGTACGGCATCGCGCTTACTCCCCCACGTGTGTGCACCGGTGCTCCGCCGTCCCGTCCGATTCCTCAGGAACCCTGCGGCCGTCGGGCGCTGTTGGTGTCGAGCCGGGGGCCCTTGGCGAGGAACTCCGACCAGGCGATCGGGACGAGGGCGGGCGTCACCTTCCCGTATCCGAGTCTGATCTGCGCCTGGCTGGGTTCGGGCCGCCCGTCCGGGCCGTCCTTCGCGTCACCGGTACCGACGCCGGACCGTCCGGCGTCGCTGTCGCCGTTCGCCTGGACCGCGTACCGCAGTCCGGTGTCGGTCACCAGGAAGAGTGATCCGTCCGGGCTGGTCTGCCCTTCCCTCACCTGGGTGTAGAGCAGCCCGCTGCCCGGGGTGACGTAGGTGCTCGTGCCGCCGGCGCCGACGGGGGCGGGGTAGGCGACGCCGGCCCAGGTGCTCAGCGTCGTCCGGCCCGTGCCGTCCGTGCGGCGCAGCACGTTGCAGACGGTGTCGCGGCCGGAGGCGCCCGCGTCGGTGGCGTTGACGCGGACGGCTCGGTGCGCGGGCCAGTGCGGGGCCTGGCCCGCGAAGGGTCCGGAGGCGGGGACGAAGTCCTGGAGGCCCGCCGGGCGTGCCTCGCCGGCCAGGTCGAGGGGTGCGGTCTGCGGGGAGTTGATCAGCAGCCAGGCGGTGAACTCGGAGACCGGCCGGACCTCGCGGTCCAGCACGACGTAGTAGGCGGTGCCCTCCCCGTTCCTGGTGCGCAGCACCGTGCCCACGCGGTTCTCCCGCGCGGACAGGTGGCCCTGGATGTGTGCCGGGGCGCCGACGTCTCCGGGGATCCGCGGGAAGGCGACCGGGCTGCCGTCGTGCAGCGTGGCCAGCCAGTCGTCGGTGACGGGTTGCGGCTGGGCGCTGCCGACCAGGGCGCCGGTCAGATGGCCGAGGTCGGCGGCGGTCTCGTCGATGCGGTACTTGGTGCCGCGGGCGTCGACGAGGTAGCGGGTCCGGTCCTGTCCCCTGACGTAGAGGACCTGGCCGCCGGTGAGCCTGCCGGCGCCCTCGGTCAGGGCGTTGTCGCGTGCGGCGAGGACGAAGGCGGCCTTCTGCACGGTGGTGCCCCGGCCGCCCGGCTGTACGCAGACGGCCCAGCGCTTGGCCGTGCCCGCGTCCTCGTCCTCGGGCAGCCGGTCGGGAGCGTACGGGATGCCGAGGACGGGCCCGCGCGGGGGCTCGCCCGCGTCGAGGATGTCGTCGGCGACCTGGACGACGCCGTAGTGCTGCGGGGTCAGCAGCAGCCGTGCGGAGGCGAGGTTCAGCACGGGGTGCAGCAGTGTCCTGCGGTGGTCGCCCTCGCCGGTGGTGAGCACCACGTAGCGGGTGGTCGACGTCTTGCCGACGATCACCTTGGTGCCGGGGCTGTCCCAGTCCCGGGGGGCGGCCGGTCTGAACATGCCGTAGGCGCCGAACCCCGCCAGGAGCAGCGCGCCGGCGACGAGGCCCGGCAGGACGGCGCGCAGCGGGCGGGGGGCGCCCTCGTCGGACCCTGTGGGCGAGGGCTGGAGGAACGCCGCCACCACGCGACGCTTCGCGAAGGTGTACGCGTTGAGGTCGTCGCGCCGCGATGCCATGAGTCCGTCCCTCTCCCGTGTCCGACCGCGCGGCACCGGGAGCGACCGCGGCCGGCGTCCCGTACCGGACCCCCGATGCCGGACCGGCCCCCTACTATGCCTGTCGGTTCAGGGGTGTTGCGGGCCGGGTAGGGTGATTCACCCGCCGAGGACCTGGCGGGACGGGTGGGGAACGGGCCGGACGAACGGGAGGATGCCGCGATGACGGCTTCCGCGACGCGGCCGGCTCCGGCCCCGGACGCACAGCCTCCCGGAGCCCCGCCGGATCACCCGGTTCACGGCGGCGGACCGGGCCTCGCGCGGTGGGGTGGGCGGGCCGGGTCGTTACGGCTGCACCAGCTCGTCCTGTGCGAGATCGCGGGCGCGCTGCTGCTCTGCGCCTGGGTCGTGGATCCGCTGCTGCTCGTCCCGGCCTCGGTGCCGGCCGGGCTGCTGGTGGCGCTGGCCGTGGTGCGCCGGCGCCGCCGTTCCCTTCCCGCGGTCCTGCACACGGTCCTCGCGCTGCGGGCCCGTCGCCGCAGGGCCGCGTCGACCGGGCCGGCCACCGGGACCGACCCGGCCATCGCGCCCGTGGTCGAGTGTGAACCGGCCCTGCGTACGCACTCGTTCGGGGGACGTGACCGGCGTCCCGTAGGCATGATCGGCGACGGGACGTATCTGACGGCCGTCCTCAGGGTCGATGCGGACGGCACGGCACTGCGCGCGGACCGGTCCGCGCGGCCGCTCCCCCTGGCGCTCGTACGGGATGCGCTCGAGGTCGACGGCATCCGGCTGGAGTCGGCGCAGATCGTGCAGCACACCCAGCCCGCGCCCGCACCGCATCTGCCCGAGCAGTCGGTCGCGGCCCGCAACTACGCCCCTCTGCAGGCGCGGACGGGCGCCCCGGCGCTGCGGATCACCTGGATCGCGCTGAGGCTGGCCCCGGAGCTCTGCCCGGAGGCCGTACGGGCGCGGGGCGGCGGCCTCACCGGTGCGCAGAGGTGTCTGGTGCGCGTGGCCGACCAACTCGCCGGCAGGCTGGCCGGGGCCGGGCTGTCCGCGACGGTGCTCACGGAGGAGGAACTGGGTGCGGCGATCGCCACGTCCGCCTGTGCGAGCCCGTCGGCCGCGGCGCGGGCGGGCCGGGACGGGGCGCCCGCCCGCCGCACCCGGGAGACCTCACGCACCTGGCAGTGCGACGGCCGGCGGCACACCACGTACTGGGTGCGCCGCTGGCCGGAACTGGGCGGGGGCGGCGCCCCGATGCCACGGCTCGTCGCGCTGCTCACCTCGGTCCCGGCCCTGGCCACGACGTTCGGTCTCACGCTGGGACACGGCGACCGGCAGGAGATCACGGTCACCGGCCACATCCGCGTCACGGGCCGCGACGACCAGGAACTCCTGACCGCGCGCCACGCGTTGGAGCGCACCGCCCGCGGTGTGAAGACCTCGCTGGTGCGGCTCGACCGCGAACAGCTGCCCGGAGTGCTCGCCACGCTGCCCCTCGGAGGTGCCCGCTGATGTCCCTCCCCGTACGGGGCCGTGGCCGGCCGGTGTTCGGGCCGGCCGGCCCGCGGCGGCCCCGGCACACGGTCCGGCCCGACCAACTGGCGTCGCTGGCCCTGCCGGTCGGCGACGACGGCGTCGTGATCGGCGTGGACGGCGAGGGGCACCCCGCCGTGCTCGGCCTCATCCGCCCCACCCCGTACGACGTCACCCTGATCGGCGGGCTCTGGACGGCACAGGTGCTCGCGCTGCGGGCGGCGGCGACCGGCGCCCGGATCGTGGTCGAGACGGGGCGGGCCGCGGCCTGGGAGCAACTGGTGCGGGCCACCGGCGGTGACGGCTGCGGCATCGCCCTGCACGAGGTGGGCCGGGTGCCGCCGCTGGGCCCTTCGGCCGGATCGCCGGTCGTCGTGGTGCGGGACTGCGGCATAAGGCCGCCGCGCGGCCGGGTGGCCTCCGGTCCGTGGCAGTCGGTGGTGACGCTGCTGCCGTATCTCAGCCCGGTGGCGCCCGGGCTGATGGAGAAGTCGTCCCTGGTGGGCATCCAGCGGGTGTCTCCCGACGAGGCCGCACGGATCGGGCGCCTCATGCGTCTGGGGCCGGGCGAGACGCGGGCCCTGTCCACCCTGACGGACGGGGTCACCCTCTGGTGCACCCGGCGGGACCGGCAGTTCGTGATGATCCGGGCCACCGATGCGGAATCGGGACTGCTGGGCAGCGCCCGCAGGATGGACTGACGACCCACCACGACTTGTGTGCATTGTTCGGATTTCCCTGCGTAGATGTGCAGGTTTGACCGCTTTACGCTTCGCTTCCGGCCGCACTCGGTCCACTTGGAGGCCGTACGTGACGTCGGGGGCAGCCTTCGCGGTGCCGTACGGCCTGCCGTGGCGGGCCGGATGGCGATTAGGGTAGGTGCGGGCGCGGCAGAAGAACCTGCGGGCAGGCAATGCGCGTCCCAGGGGGAGAGCCGGGCGGTTCGCACTACGGGAACGGTCGCCCCCACCCACCACGGCACAAGGGTGCTCGACCACACCAGGAGGCAAAGTGAACGGCGATCGGGACGAGATGCGCGGGGGCTGGAACAAGCCCGTCGACGAGTCGTCCGACGCGGAGCCCGCCGAGATGACGGGTGAGTTCACCATCGACTACACCCCTCCCGCCTGGTACACGCAGAACGCGCCGGGCGACTCGTCGGGCGGCGCCGGAACGCACCTGGCACCGCCCCCGCCGCCCAGCGGTGACCCGATCCCCGTGCCCGGGCCGCCGGCCCGGGGCGGTTTCGAACCCGACTGGACTCCGGCGCCGGCCGACGGTGCCGGCCGTCCGGTGCCCGGCGCCGCCGACGCGGGCGCCGCGCCCGACCCCTTCGGCGGCGGCGACGTGGAGAGCGGCGCGACCATGCGGTTCTCGTCCGCCGCGCTGAAGCGGGAGATCGCCGAGCTGGAGGCCGCCGCGGAGGCGGCCGCGCAGGCCGAGGGCGGCGGCGCGGCAGCCGGATCCGGACCCGCCGGCCCGGGCGACGTCGCCGGTGACGAGGCGGCTGACGCCGCGCGAAACGGTGCCGGCGAGATCGCGGAGGACCTGGACTCCTCGTCATCCGCATCGCCTTCGACGCCGTCCGACGCGGTCCCGGCCCCCGCCGATGCCGTGCCGTCCGACGCGCACGCGTCGTCCCCGGCGCAGGAGCAGCCCGGCGAGGCCGACGGCGACGCGCCCTCGGATGCCCGGCCGGCTGACGGCGCCGCGGGCTCCGCGAGCCACGACGGGCCGGACGCCGACGAGCCCGCCGACGCCGTGCCCGCCGACGCCGTGCCCGCCGACGCGGCCCCCTCGGACAGCGTGCCCCCGGCCGTCCCCGCGGACGCTGCCCCCCTCGACGTACCGTCGGGCAGCGCCTCGCAGGACGCGCCGCCCAGCCCCTGGACGCCGGCTCCGGCGCCGGGCGGACTGCCGCCGCTGCCGCCGTCGTTCCAGCCCGCGGCGGCGCAGCCCGAGGTGCCTCGGCCGGCTTCCCCGTGGCCTCCGTCGGCCCAGGCCCCGCAGAGCCCGCAGGCACCCCCGTTCCCCCAGCAGTCGCAGCCGGCAGCCCCGGCGCCGCAGGGCGGGTACGGCTTCCCGCAGCAGCCGCATCCCCCGCAGGCGGCCCTGCCCGGCGCGGCGCTCCCGGCACAGCTCCCGCCGCCGCCGGCGCCCCACGCACCCCAGGCACCCCACGCACCCCAGGCACCCCAGCCGCCGCAGGCGCATCAGTGGCCCGGTCAGCAAGGAGCGGCCCTTCCCCCGCAGGCCCCCCAGTTGCCTCAGGCTCCGCAGCAGCAGCAGCAGCCGCAGCCGCAGGGCGGTTACGGCTTCCCCCAGGGTGCCCAGCTGCCGGTACAGTCCCACCCCCAGCAGCCCGCGCAGATGCCCCCGCAGACGCCGCAGCAGCACGCGCAGCAGCCGCACCCGCAGCCACTCCCGCCGCAGGGCCCGCCCGCCGACCCCCGGGCCGGGAGCGCCTGGCCCATGCCGGTCACCCATGACCAGCGCGAGCGTTCGGTGCCGGGCGCACCGCTCGGTTACACGGCCGCGGTCGAGCTCTCCTCCGACCGGCTCGTCCGGGGCAAGCAGAAGGCCAAGAGCAGCCGCACCCCGTCCGGCGCGTCGCGCTTCAAGCTCGGCGGCAAGAAGGAGGAGATCGAGCGGCAGCGCAAGCTCGACCTGATCCGCACCCCGGTGCTCTCCTGCTACCGGATCGCGGTGATCAGCCTCAAGGGCGGCGTCGGCAAGACCACGACGACCACCGCCCTCGGCGCGACCCTGGCCACCGAGCGGCAGGACAAGATCCTCGCCATCGACGCCAACCCCGACGCCGGCACACTGGGCCGCCGGGTCCGCCGCGAGACCGGGGCCACCATCCGTGACCTGGTCCACGCGATCCCGCACCTCAACTCGTACATGGACATCCGGCGGTTCACCTCGCAGGCGCCCTCCGGTCTGGAGATCATCGCCAACGACGTGGACCCGGCGGTGTCGACGACGTTCAACGACGAGGACTACCGGCGCGCGATCGAGGTGCTGGGCAAGCAGTACCCGATCATCCTCACGGACTCGGGTACCGGGCTGCTCTACAGCGCGATGCGCGGCGTGCTGGACCTCGCCGACCAGTTGATCATCATCTCGACCCCGTCGGTCGACGGTGCGTCAAGTGCCTCCACGACGCTGGACTGGCTGTCGGCACACGGGTACGCGGACCTGGTCCAGCGGTCCCTCACCGTCATCTCCGGGGTCCGCGAGACCGGCAAGATGATCAAGGTCGACGACATCGTCCAGCACTTCGAGACGCGCTGCCGCGGCGTGGTCGTCGTACCCTTCGACGAACACCTGGCGGCCGGCGCCGAGGTCGACCTCGACATGATGCGCCCGAAGACCCGGGACGCCTACTTCCACCTCTCCGCCCTCGTCGCCGAGGACTTCGCGCGCGCCCAGCAGCAGCAGGGGCTGTGGACGGCGAACGGCGGCAACCCGCCGCCGCAGTACGCCCCTCCGATGCCCGGTCAGCAGCTGCCGCCCCAGCAGGCGCCCGGCCAGCAGCCGTACGCACCCCAGCAGCCGTACCCGCAGCAGCCCGGACAGCCGTACCCGCAGCAGCAGCCTTACGGCGGCCAGCCCTATCCCCCGCAGCCGGCACCCGGCGCGGGACAGGACTGGCAGCAGGCACCGCCCGCCCAGGCGCAGCCGACGGCCGGTCAGGCAGGACCGCCGCCGCAGCCGCAGTACGGCGGACAGCCAGGTCAACCGGGCCAGCCCGGCCATCCCGAACTGCAGGGCCCCGTCCCGCCCGCGGGGTGGCAGCAGCAGCCTCCGCAGCCGCCGCCAGCGCCTCAGCAGTAAGGCGTCAGAGGTCTGAACCAATGAGGGTCCACATCGCTCCCGCGATGTGGACCCTCATTGCATTCCCGCAGACCACACGCCGTTTCGGTGACCGTTGACGCGGCTCGACCACCGCTGATAAACCTTCGCTTCACCAGCTGGCGAACCACAGATCAACCCGCCTTCTCCGTGCGAGTCATGACGCGAGGTCCCTGACCATGGTCGAAAGAGTTCCACCGCCCTCAGCCCAGCCACGCTCACGTCTGCGTATCCTCCTGGCCTCCGGCGCCGGCGCCCTTGCTCTCGCAGCCGGGTCCGTCGTCCCTGGCGTGCCCCTCGGGGCCGCGCCCCAGCAGGCGCAGGCCGCCGACAGCGGCAACAAGACGCTGACCGTCGCGGTCGCGCAGAGCGTCGACTCCCTGAGCCCGTTCCTCGCCCAGAAGCTGCTGAGCACGAGCGTCTCCCGGCTCATGTACGACTTCCTGACGAACTACGACCCGAAGGACAACCACGCCGTCCCGGGTCTCGCCACCAAGTGGGAGCCGTCGGCCGACAAGCTGACGTGGACGTACACCATTCGGGCCAATTCCAAGTGGTCGGACGGACAGCAGGCCACCGCCGAGGACGCGGCCTGGACGTTCAACAAGATCATGACGGACGAGGGCGCCGCCCAGGCGAACGGCAGCTTCGTCACCAACTTCAAGAAGGTGACGGCTCCCAGCCCGACGAAGCTGGTCATAGAGCTCAAGGAGCCGCAGGCCACGATGGCCGCGCTCGATGTCCCGATCGTCCCCAAGCACGTCTGGGAGAAGGTCCAGGACTTCTCGAAGTTCAACAACGACACCGCGTTCCCGATCGTGGGCAACGGGCCCTTCGTGCTGAGCGACTACAAGGTCGACCAGTACGTGAAGCTCAAGGCCAACAAGGACTTCTGGCGCGGCAGGCCCAAGTTCGACGAGCTGGTCTTCAAGACGTACAAGGACCAGGACGCCGCGGTCGCCGCACTCCGCAAGGGCGAGGTCTCCTTCGTCGCCGGCTCGCCCGCGCTGACGCCCGCCCAGGCCGCGTCGCTCAAGGGTGAGGCGAACATCAAGGTCAACGAGGGCCCGGGCCGCCGCTTCTTCGCGCTGGCCACCAACCCGGGTGCGCAGACCAAGGACGGCAAGAAGTTCGGCAACGGCAACAAGGCGCTGCTGGACCAGAAGGTCCGTCAGGCGCTGTTCCTGTCGATCGACCGCAAGACGATCATCGACAAGGTCTTCCAGGGCCATGCCGTCGAGGGCCAGGGATACATCCCGCCGCGCTTCTCGGCGTACACCTGGCAGCCGTCGGCGAGTCAGAGCCTCGCCTACGACCCCGCCAAGGCGGGACAGCTGCTGGACCAGGCCGGTTACGAGCTCAAGGGCGGCAAGCGCGTCGGCAAGGACGGCAAGCCGCTCGACCTGCGCATCCTGTGCCACGCGACGGACCCGAACGACAAGGCGATCGGCAAGTACCTCAAGGAGTGGTGGGGCAAGCTCGGCGTCGGTCTCAAGGTCGACTGCCTCGACGACGTCTCCGTGCCCTGGTACGCCGGTGAGTACGACCTCGCGTTCGACGGCTGGTCCGTCAACCCGGACCCGGACTTCGTCCTCGGCATCCACACCTGCGCCGCCCTGCCCACCAAGGCCAAGGCGAGCGCGGCCACGGACAACTTCATCTGCGACAAGACGTACGACGAGCTGTACAAGAAGCAGCTCGCCGAGTACGACCCCGCCAAGCGGGCGGACCTCGTCGGGCAGATGCAGTCGTGGCTGTACGACTCCGGGTACATGAGCGTCATCGCGTACCCGAACGCGGTCGAGGCGTACCGCACGGACCAGATCAAGTCGATCACGACCATGCCCGAGGCGGCCGGCAACATCTACGGCCAGGACGGGTACTGGAGCTGGTGGTCGGCCGTTCCGGCCGGCAGCGGTGACGCGGACGGTGACGGCGACTCCGGTTCGAGCTCCACCGGGATCGTCATCGGCATCGTCGTCGCCGTGGTGGTCCTCGCCGGTGGCGGGTTCCTCCTCTCCCGGCGCCGTCGCACCACAGCGGACGAGCGCGAGTAGGTCCGCGGACCGCGGGCGGTTCCCGCGGACGGGACGAGAGCGACCGCTGGCGGGGGGCCCGGCACCATCCGGGGCCCCCGTCGGCGGCTCTCCACGACCGAAAGGCAAGGGGCGGCGGCCGCCGCCCCGCGACGGCCGATCGGCCCAAGTGCAGCACGAGTAACGAGAGTTCCCATGACAGCTGACAGCACTCCGGCGCTCGTGAAACAGGCGGATGCGGACACGGACGGTCCGGCTCCCGCCGCGCCTCCGGCCGCCCGCGGT
Organism: Streptomyces sp. NPDC005803; assembly: GCF_040630435.1. NCBI lineage: Bacteria > Bacillati > Actinomycetota > Actinomycetes > Kitasatosporales > Streptomycetaceae > Streptomyces > Streptomyces sp. NPDC005803. Next base: position 28,395 of record NZ_JBEXXO010000025.1, read on the forward strand.
CCACGGGCGCGCAACACCCAGGCCTATCTGAAGTACGTGGCGGCCAAGATCGTCGGCGCGGCCGTCTCGCTGTTCGCCGTACTGGTCACCAGCTTCTTCCTCTTCCGGCTCATCCCCAGCGACCCGGTGAAGCAGATGACCGGCGGGCGCCGCGTGTCCGCCGAGCAGCTCGAATCGCTGCGCCACCAGTTCGGTCTCGACCAGCCGATGTGGCAGCAGTTCACCAGCTACGTGGGCGACGCGCTCACCGGCGACTTCGGCACCTCGTTCCAGTACCACGCCCCGGTCATGGACAAGATCACCGAGGCCCTCCCGGCGACCCTGCTCCTCACCGGAACGGCGTACGTCCTCTACAGCGCGCTGGGCATCTGGCTCGGCACCCGTACCGCCTGGCGCAACGGGTCGAAGAGCGACCGGTTCAACACCGCACTCGCGCTCACGCTCTACTCCGTGCCCTCGTTCTGGCTCGGGCTGCTCCTGATCATCGTCTTCTCGGTGGGCGTGGGGCCGATCCCGGGCATGTTCCCGACGGGCGGCCTGGAGTCGGGCAACGAGACCGGCTTCGCGTACGTGCTCGACGTCGCGCACCACATGGTGCTGCCGGTGATCACCCTGGTCGCCGTCGGCTACGCGCAGACGCTCCTGGTGATGCGCTCCTCGCTCCTGGACGAGATGGGCAGCGACTACCTGACGACGGCGCGCGCCAAGGGGCTGCGCGACGACACGGTCCGCCGCCGGCACGCCGTCCCCAACGCGATGCTCCCGACCTTCACGCTGATGTTCGTCAACCTCGGCCATGTGGTCGCGGGGCAGATCCTGGTGGAGACCGTGTTCTCCTGGCCGGGTCTCGGCGGTCTCTTCTACCAAGGGCTGAGCGTCCCCGACCTTCCGCTCGTCCAGGGCTTGTTCTTCGTCTTCGCCACCGCGGTGATCCTGGCGAACACCCTGGCCGATCTGCTGTATCCGCTGCTCGATCCCCGGGTGGGCCGATGACGACCGAATCCATGCCCGCGTCCACGCCGGGGGCGAAGGCCCCCGCGCCCGAGGAATCCGGGCCGCCCGAGGCGGCCAAGAGCCCGGGTGCGCTGGCCCGGGCCCGCAAGCGCCGGTCCATGGCCCGGTTCTGGCGGGAGTACCGCGGCCACCGGGGCGGCCTGTGGGGCCTGGCCGGGCTCCTCCTGATCGCGCTGATCGCCGTGTGCGCGCCCGTACTGACCGGCGCGGACGCGCAGAGCGTCACCGAGGCGCCGGGCGGCGCACTGGAGTCGCCGAGCGCCGAGTTCCCGCTCGGAACCGACCAGTTCGGACGCAGTGTCCTCGCCCTGCTGATCTGGGGTGCGCGCGTCTCGCTGACCGTGGGGCTGCTCGCCGCCTTCCTCTGCGTGGCCATCGGTACGGTCGTCGGGATCGTCGCCGGGCACTTCCGCGGCTGGTACTCGACCGTCCTGATGCGGGTCACCGACTGGTTCCTGGTGATGCCGACCCTGGTCCTGGCGATCGCGCTCGCCACCGTGATGGACCGCTCCCTGTGGACGGTCATCATCGCGATCGGCGTCACGACCTGGCCGACGACGGCCCGCCTGGTGCGGGCGCAGACCCTCGCCGTGGAGTCCCGCCCGTACATCGAGCGCGCCCGCGCGCTGGGCGGCGGGCACGGACACGTCATGCTGCGCCACGTCCTGCCGAACGTGATGCCGCTGGTGCTCGCCCAGACCACGCTGGTGATCTCCAGCGCGATCCTGACGGAGGCCACCCTGGCCTTCCTCGGTCTCGGCGACCCGACCATCACCTCCTGGGGCGGCATGCTCCAGGACGCCCGCGAGGCCGGCGCGGTGAGCGCGGGCGACTGGTGGTACCTGGCACCGCCCGGCATCGCCATCGCGCTGGTGGCCCTGGCGTTCACGCTGTGCGGCCGCGCCATCGAGACCGTCCTCAATCCCAAGCTGGGGGTGGCCCGTTGAGCACGACGAGCATCCGCAAGACGCCTCTTCTCGAGGTACGCGATCTCACGGTGACGTACGCCGGCGGGGCCCAGGCGGTCCGCGGGGTGAACCTGGAGGTCGACGCGGGCAGGAAGCTGGGCATCGCCGGGGAGTCGGGGTGCGGGAAGTCCACGCTGGCGCTCGCGCTGCTGCGGCTGCTGCCCGCGGGCACGAAGGTCACCGGGGAGATCCTGCTGAACGGCGAGGACGTCCTCGCCATGAAGTGGGGCCAGGTCAGGGCCGTGCGCTGGGCGGGCGCCTCGATCGTCTTCCAGGGTGCGATGCACTCGCTGAACGCGGTGCACCGCATCGGCGACCAGATCGCCGAACCGATCGTGCTGCACACGAAGACGACGCAGGCCGCCGCGCGCAAGCGCGCGGGTGAGCTGCTGGAACAGGTGGGTCTGCCCGCCGCCCGGGCGGACGCCTACCCGCACGAGCTCTCCGGCGGGCAGCGCCAGCGCGTGATGATCGCGATGGCGCTCGCCTGCGACCCGGGCCTGATCATCGCCGACGAGCCGACCACGGCCCTCGACGTGATGATCCAGGCCCAGATCCTGCGGCTGATCGAACAGCTGGTCTCCGAGCAGGACCTCGGACTGATCATGATCAGCCATGACCTCGCGGTGCTCTCGGACACCTGCGACCGGCTCGCGGTGATGTACGCGGGCCGGGTCGTGGAGCAGGGGCCGGCGTCCGAGGTCTACGAGCGGGCGCACCACCCGTACAGCAAGGCCCTGTCGGGCGCCTTCCCGCGGATCGGGGACCCGGCCTCGCGGTTCGCGCCCCGGGGGCTCCCGGGCGATCCGCCCGACCCGTCGTCGCTGCCGGCCGGCTGCACGTTCCATCCGCGCTGCCCGGTGGCCCTGGACTCCTGCACCACGCAGGACCAGGAGCTGCGGGTGGCGGGGCCCGGTCGGCAGGCCGCCTGCGTACTGGTGGGGCCGGACGGGGCCACGGCCCCTCGGGGCGCCGAGGAAGCGAGGAGCACATCATGACCACCACGACGGACCTGCTCAGTGCGCGGGATCTGCGGATCGCGTTCCCCGGCAGGCACGGAGCCGACCCGGCCCGCGCCGTGGACGGGGTCGACCTGGACATCCGGCCGGGCGAGATCGTCGCCCTGGTGGGCGAGTCGGGGTGCGGCAAGACGACCCTGGCCCGCTCGCTGCTCGGTCTGGTCCCGCCGACGGGCGGGCAGGTTACCTTCGACGGCAAGCCGCTCGACTACGGGAGCCGTGCGCTGAAGGCGTACCGCAAACGCGTGCAGCTGGTGCTCCAGGACCCCAGCGGTTCGCTGAACCCCCGGCACACGGTGTACGACGCGGTGGCCGAGGGCCTGCGGATCCACCGCTACCCGGGCGACGAGCGGAAGGCGGTGGCCGACGCGCTGTCCCGGGCGGGGCTGCGGCCTCCGGAGCGCTTCTTCCTCCGCTACCCGCACGAGCTGTCGGGCGGTCAGCGTCAGCGGGTCGTGATCGCGGGCGCGCTGGTCCTGGAGCCGGAGCTCATCGTCGCCGACGAGCCGGTGGCCTCCCTGGACGCCTCGGTGCGCGGCGAGATCCTCGCGCTGCTGCTGCGGCTCCGGGACGAACTGGGCCTGTCCGCGCTGGTGGTCACGCACGACCTGGGTCTCGCGTGGAACATCGCGGACCGGGTGGCGGTGATGTACCTCGGCCGGATCGTGGAGACGGGGGCCGTGGAGCAGATCCTCACGGCTCCGCGGCATCCGTACACCCAGGCGCTGCTCTCGGTGCTGCCGGAGGCCGAGGGCGAACCCGTGGTGCTGACCGGCGAGCCGCCGGACCCGTCCAAGGTGCCGTCCGGCTGCCGCTTCCATCTGCGCTGCCAGGTCCTGGCCTCGGGCGAGGCGGAGCGGGCGGGTGTCGCCGACGCGTGCCGTACGAAGGACCTGCCGGTGCTCGCGGGCGGCGGCGAGACCCAGGTGGCGTGCCACTGGGCCGGCGCTACGGCGGCGACGCGGTCCTGAGCTGTCTCTCGCGGTAGCGGGCGGGTCAGGCACCCGCACCGCTCCCGCGGCGGCCGGCCTCGGGCACGTCGCGCGTGTGCCGTCCGGTCCGTCCGGACCACCCGCTACGGCTCCGGCCGGTACCGCGTTCCGGCGGTACCGGCCGGAGCCGTAGCGGCGGGGTGGAGCGGCCTTCAGCCCCGGTCGTACGCGGAGATCAGCTCACTGCACCGCTTCACGTCGGCGGCCATCGCCACGAGGAGATCGTCGATCGAGTCGAACTTCAGCATGCCGCGTACGTACGCGAGGAAGTCCACGGCGACGTGCAGGCCGTACAGGTCGAGGCCGACGCGGTCGATCGCGTACGCCTCCACCGTCCGCTCGGTGCCGTCGAACTGCGGGTTGGTGCCGACCGAGATCGCGGCGGGCATCGCCTCGCCGTTCACGTGCAGCCAGCCCGCGTACACACCGTCGGCGGGGATCGCGGTGTGCGGCAGCGTCTCCACGTTCGCGGTGGGGAAGCCGAGCTCGCGACCGCGCTGCGCCCCGCGGACGACGATGCCCTCGACGCGGTGCGGGCGGCCGAGGATCTCGGCTGCGCCGGTCACGTCCCCCGCGGCGACCAGGCGCCGGGTGAGGGTCGAGGAGAACGGCTCGCCGCCGCCCGCCTCGCCGCACACCCGCAGGTCGATGACCTCGACGCGGTAGTCGTAGGTGTCACCGAGTTCGGTGAGCAACTGCACGTTTCCGGCGGCCTTGTGGCCGAACCGGAAGTTGGGGCCCTCGATGACCAGCTGCGCGTGCAGCTTGTCGACGAGCACCTTCACGATGAAGTCGGCCGGGGCGAGCTGCGAGAACTCGGTGGTGAACGGCAGGATCAGCACCGCGTCCACGCCCAGCTCGGCCATCAGTTCGGCGCGGCGGTGGTGCGGGGCGAGCAGCGGCGGATGACTGCCGGGCCGGACGACCTCGCTGGGGTGCGGGTCGAACGTCACGACGACCGACGGCACCCCCAGCTCACGGGCCCGCTCCACGGCCCGGCCGATGATCAGCTGGTGTCCGCGGTGCACCCCGTCATAGGAGCCGATGGTGACGACGCTGCGTCCCCAGTCCTGGGGGATGTCCTCCAAGCCACGCCAGCGCTGCACTCTGACCGCTCCTCGCCCGAACCTGTGTACGTGGGTATGTCTCTTACGCAGGTCTAAGGGTGCCATGCTCACGCCCTGCGGCCTGCATCGGCATGGTCATCGGGGCTCCGAGGGCCTCCACCGTCCGCCGCGCGCTGGGGCCGACGACCGCGGCCCACTCCTGCGGGGCGTCGGCCAGCCACCCGATGACCAGGGCGCGGAACCCGGGCACGTCACGGGCGAGTGCGACCAGCAGGCGGTCGAACAGCCCGGCGCCTTCCGGCGTACGGACCAGCAGCATCCCGGTGCGGTGCACCAAGGCCCGGGTACGGGCCGGTTCTCGCCCCGCGCAGCCGGTCGCGGCGGCCCGCAGCAGCGCTTCCAGCACGATCGGGTCCCGGTGGGCGCCGCCCTGCTCGAAGTCGAGCAGCACTTCCAGCAGGCTGTCCCGCAGTTGCCGGGACGCGGGGCTGCCGGGCGTGGCCAGGACGCCGGCGAGCGCGCCCCGGACCGGGGCGGGCGCCGGGCGCTCGCGGAGCAGTCCGGTCAGCAGGGGAAGCAGCAGGGCCCGGGCCGCGGGCCCGTGCTCCAGCCTGCGGTCGAGGTACGCGGCGGTGTGCGAGGTGTCGGCGGGGTGGCTGTCGACGTAGGCGCGGACGAGTCCGGCGGTGTGCAGGGCGAGTGCGGGAGCATCGATCCCGGCGAGCGCGCGGAGCACCTCGCCCGCACCGTCCCCGGGCCGCACGAGCCGCTCGCGGTACGCGGCCAGCACGGGCTCCGGATGGGTGGGCAGCGCGACGGCGAGCGCGGCGGCGGACACCTTCGGCCCGTCCGCGGCGAAGGCCCGGAGCGCTTGTGGCAGATAGCGGTCCCGGGTCTGCGGATCGGCCACGAGCAGCGCGAGCGCCGGGCCGTGCAGGTCGGTGTCGGCGGGGCGGGCCAGCAGGGCGAGCGCGGCGCGGCGCAGCAGGGCACGATCCGTGTCGCGGGTCAGGTGCGGGGCGACGAGCGCTCCGTACGAGGCGGCCGCGATCCGGCGGGCCCGCCGGTCCTCGTCGCGTGACCACCGCTCGACGGCGCGGCAGAGGGCCGCGGGCTCGTCCTCGGCGAGTGCGGCGAGCAGTTCGTCGGCGCGGGGGTGGCCGGCCGCGACGAGTGCGTCGGTCAGGTCGTCCACGGCGAGGTCGCGGCGGGCGTGCAGGAGCGCCTGCGCGGCCGCCGCGACGGTGGGCCGCAGGGCCGCGCCCGCTTCGGCGGCGAGCGGGCGTTCGTCGGTGAACCAGGCGCACAGGAGTGGCTGGACCGTACGCGGATGGGCGGCGAGCCGCCGGGCCACGGCGTCCAGGAAGCGCCCGCCGTCGCCGTCGCTGTCACCGGGCGGGGGCCCGTCGGCGGGGACGAGCCGCCGGAACAGATCCATCCGGTCCGCCTCGGGCAGCCGCAGCCGCCGCCAGAACCAGGGGCCGAACTCGGCGTACGCGCCCCGTGCGCTGGTCCCGCCGCGAGGGGCGGAGCTCCGGACGATGCGGCCGGCGAGCAGCCGGAGCACCCCGAGGTGCGGCCGGGCGTCGGGGACCCGCAGAAGCGTCTCGGACAGCAGGTGCACGGCCCACCAGCGCGCGTCGGGGAACGGCACGCCGTTGCCGCGACGGCCGGGGGGTGCGGTGGCGGGGAGTGCGGTGCCGGGGGTGACGTCGGCGTCGTCCGGTGCGGCGGGAGGCGCGAGGCCGGGATCCGGCGCGAGGGTCGCGGAAGCGGGGGCGCAGGCAGAGGTGTCGTGGGGGCCCGGCGCGACGGTCGCCGGGGCGGGGACGGAGACGTCCTGCGGGCCCGGCGCGACGGCGGCCGGGGCGCGGGCGGGGGCCCCGGTGCCCGGGGCAGCGGGGTGCGGAGCCGGGCCGTCTTCCGCCGCCTCCGCCGGCAGCCGGTCCAGCGCCTCGATCAGGTCGGCCAGCCGGTGGGCCAGCGCGGCCGGGCCCTGACGGCGGCCCAGGAGGAGGAGTGCCTGGATCACCGGGCCGATGCGGTGGCGCGGCACGGGGAGGGTGCGCGGCGGCCCCGTTGCGGGCACCACCTCCCGAGCGGGCACCACCTCCCGAGCAGGCACCATCTGCCGCGCGGGCGCCGCCCCCGGGCGGCGGGGGTGCGGCACCCGGCCCCCGCCCTCCGCCGCCGGCACCGCCCCGTCCGCATGCCACCGGTGCACCAGCGCCCGCAGGGCCGCGTCCAGGTCCAGATGTGCGCCCTGCACCCAGTCACCCAGCTCCTCGTGCGCGAACCGGTATCCGGATCCCGCCGGGACCAGCAGGCCCTCGGTCAGCACCGCCGACGCCCAGCCGGTGCGCCACGGGAAGAGCTCCTCGAACGCGGCCCGGTCCAGTTCCCCCTGCCCGGGCCCCAGACAGCGCCGGGCCGCCTCGTGGACCTGGCCCGCCACCCGCGCCGCCAGCCGCCGCACCTCCGCGCCGCGCGGTGCGGGCCGCCACCGGGCGGCGATCCGGACCGCGACGCGCAGGCACATCAGGTCCAGGTGGGCGGCGAAGACCTCTTCCGTGTCGGGACGCCCCGGGGTGTCCGGCGGCAGGGCCTCCCGTACCTCCGCGAGCAGCCGCAGCGTGAGCGGGTGCCGGTCGTGGCCGACGGCGAGCGCGTCGGGAGGGAGCGCGTACCGCTCCCGGGCCTGTGCGGCCTGGCCCACGGTCAGGTCGTCGATGGGGACGGCCGGAGGAAGCCTCCTGGCGGGGCGGGCCGGGCGGTGCAGCGCCCCGGGCGGACAGAGCGCGCCCGCGGTCTCCCAGTGCTCGGCCCGGCAGGCGACGACGAGCCGCGCGCCGTGCTCCCGCAGCCAGTCGACCGTGCCCTCGGTCCACCGGTCCAGTCGGTGTGCCAGGACGGGCGGCATCTCCTCGGGGCCGTCCAGCAGGACGAGCAGCGGGCTGCCGGTGTCCGAGGCCAGCCGGGCCACCCGCCCGGGGGTGGCGGTCGCCATGTCGCCCATGGCCCCGGCGGCGGTGACGATGCGGCCGGCCTGCTGGAGCGTGCGGGCGATCGCGTCGGCGACGGAGGCGTCGTCCGCCAGCAGATCGGCGCCGCGCAGCCACAGGGTGAGCGCGGGCGCCTCGCCGCGGGCCCGTCGCGCGGCGAGCGCGGCGAGTTCGGTGGTGCGGCCGGTGCCGGGCGCTCCGACCAGGCCGAGGACCACCGCCGGCCGTTCCGTGCCCGGGGCCGGGCCGGGAGAGGTGAAGGCGTCGAACTCCGCCAGGACACCGGGCCGTTCCACCGGGTCGGTCCAGGCGCTCGGGCCTCCCGCCGAGCCGACCGACATGGCGGTGAGCTGGAGCGCTCCCGCCGCGTTCAGATCGATTCCGTATCCCGGCACCCTCCTCGCGTTGCGCCGCAGCAGCGCGCTCAGGGGGCCGGCCCGGTCCGGGCCGGCCAGCGGCACCGCGCAGGCGGCTGCCGGGTGGCCGGTGCGCAGGGCGCTCCCCAGGACCGCGATGACGGCGCCGCTGTCCCCGTCGAGCACGGGCCCGCCGACGGCCGCGCCGCCGAGCCGCAGCGCATCGCTGCCGTCGGTGCCGAGGGCCAGTTCCAGCGCCCGGCCGATCGTGTGGGCGCGACCCCCCTCGGTGTAGGTCACCGGGGTCGCGCCGAGGACGCGTGCCTCGCGCCAGCCGTGCGCGGCGATCGTCACGTAGGTGCCGGGCTCGATCCGCTCCCGCGGGGCGATCGGCAGGGGTGGCACGCCGAGCGCGTCCGGTCCGCCGGTCGGCAGGAGCGCGAGGGCCCGTTCCGGCAGTGCGGTGATGTCAGGGGCCTCGACACGGCAGCTGCGGCCGTCCGCGCCGTGCAGCAGGAGGTGCGGGAGGCCCACGACCGCTTCGTGGCTGGTCACGACCGTGCCCCGGTCGTCCGCGACGAAGCCCGTCCCCCGCGGCCGGCCCGCCGGATCGCACAGCCGTACCAGTGTCGCCAGGTCCCCGCATCCCATGATCCGACGTTAGGACGACGGTGATCGGCACGAGAACCACTCGGAGTAAAAGCGCCCCGTTCGCACCCCCGATTCACTCCGAGCGCCTGCCCGTCGGGGTGAATCGGGGGCGTTCACCGGACAGAATCCGACGGGGGGGTCGTGGAGCGGGCACAGGGGCCCTGCCCGCTCCACGAGGGGCCCCGGGTAGGGGCCGGGGTCAGGCGAAGACGGCGAGGCTCCTGGCCTTGCCCTTCTGCTCCTCGACGAGGACCAGGAACGTCCCGTCGGGCCCGAAGACCGCGACCGGGCCCGGCGGGTACGCCGGCATGTCCAGCCGTACCCCGTTGAGCAGCAGCTTGGCGCGCTTGTCGTCGACGTCCCACCGGGGGAACGCCGAGGCGGCGGCCTCGGCCACCGGCATCACGGCCAGTTCCTCCTGGTGCTGGTCGAGCGTCCGCGCGGCGTCGAGACCGTACGGACCGACGCGCGTGCGCCGCAGGGCGGTCAGATGCCCGCCCACACCGAGCCCGGCGCCGAGGTCCCGGGCGATCGCCCGGATGTACGTACCGGAGGAGCAGACCACCGAGACGACGAGGTCGACCACCGGGGTGCCGTCCTCGGCGACGGCGGCACGGACGTCGTAGACGTGGAAGGACGAGATGGTCACCGGACGGGCCGGGATCTCGAACTCCTCGCCGCCGCGCACCCGCGCGTAGGACCGCTTGCCGTCGATCTTGATGGCACTGACCTTGGACGGCACCTGCATGATCGCGCCGGTCAGGGCGGCGACCCCCGCGTCGATGCCCTCGCGCGTCACACCGGAGGCGTCGGTGGACGAGGTGATCTCGCCCTCCGCGTCGTCCGTGACGGTGTCCTGGCCGAGCCGGATCGTACCGAGGTACTCCTTCTCGGTCAGCGCGAGATGGCCGAGGAGCTTGGTGGCCTTCTCGACGCCGAGCACGAGCACGCCGGTCGCCATCGGGTCCAGCGTGCCGGCGTGACCGACGCGGCGGGTCCTGGCGATGCCGCGCATCTTGGCGACGACGTCGTGCGAAGTGAAGCCGGACGGCTTGTCGACGATGACAAGTCCGCTCTCCGGTCCTCCCCCGCCGCCCTTGGCCGAGGTCGCCGCGCTCCGGCTCCCTTCCCGGGGCGTCTTGTTCTGCGCTGTCATTCGGAGGTGGTGTCCTCGTCCTCCGGCTTGCGGTACGGGTCCGCGTCACCCGCGTACGTGGCGCCCGAGGACGCCTCGCGCACCTTGGCGTCCGAGGCCCGCGCCCGGTCGAGGAGGTCCTCGATCGCCTTGGCGTTCTCGGGCAGCGCGTCCGCCACGAAGGTGAGGGTGGGGGTGAACTTCGTGCCCGCCGCCGAGCCGACCGCGGAGCGCAGGATGCCCTTGGCGCTCTCCAGGCCGGCCGCCGCGCTCGCCCGCTCCTCGTCGTCGCCGTAGACCGTGTAGAAGACCGTGGCCTCCCGCAGGTCGCCGGTGACGCGGGTGTCCGTGATGGTCACGTGCGTACCCAGGCGCGGGTCCTTGATCCCACGCTGCAGTTTCTCGGCGACCACCTCCTGGATGAGGTCCGCCAGCTTCTTAGCCCGCGCGTTGTCGGCCACTGGTCCGTCTCCTTCTCGCTTTGAACCGGCCGGAAATCGGAAGGCGGAGACTTCCGGTCGGTCCTTCTCAATCGTCTTCGTCGCTGTGCAGCCGCCGTCGTACGGACAGCAGCTCCACTTCCGGCCGGCCGGCGACCAACCGCTCGCACCGGTCGAGCACGTCTGTGAGGTGTCCGGTGTCCCCGGAGACCACGGCGAGGCCGATCTCGGCCCTGCGATGGAGGTCCTGACCGCCCGTCTCCGCCACGCTCACCGCGTACTTCCGCTGGAGCTCGGCAACGATCGGACGGACTATGGAGCGCTTCTCCTTCAGCGACCGTACGTCGCCGAGAAGCAGATCGAAGGACAGTGTCCCCACATACATGTGTGTCCGGATGTCCCGCCGGTTCGGGTTCGCGCCCCGCCGTTGGCCGGCAGGGACACAAGAACCGTACACGGAACGGCCGGGGCCGATCGACGGATATACGTCCCGTCGACCGGCCCCGACTGTTGAGGTACGGGTCAGCCTCGCGGCTTCTCGCGCATCTCGTACGTCGCGATGACGTCGTCGATCTTGATGTCGTTGAAGTTTCCGAGGTTGATACCGCCCTCGAAGCCTTCGCGGATCTCGGTGACGTCGTCCTTGAAGCGGCGCAGACCGGAGATGTTGAGGTTCTCCGCGATGACCTTGCCATCGCGCAGCAGGCGCGCCTTGGTGTTGCGCTTGACCTCGCCGGACCGGACCAGCACACCGGCGATGTTGCCCAGCTTGGACGAGCGGAAGATCTCGCGGATCTCCGCCGTACCGAGCTCGACCTCTTCGTACTCCGGCTTGAGCATGCCCTTGAGGGCCGCTTCGATCTCTTCGATCGCCTGGTAGATGACCGAGTAGTACCGGACGTCCACACCTTCGCGGTCGGCCATCTGCGCGGCACGCCCTGCGGCGCGCACGTTGAAGCCGATCACGATGGCGTCGGAGCCGGTCGCCAGGTCGATGTCCGACTCGGTGACCGCACCCACACCGCGGTGCAGGACCCGGATGTCGACCTCTTCACCGACGTCGAGCTGGAGCAGCGAGGACTCGAGGGCCTCCACCGAACCGGACGCGTCGCCCTTGATGATGAGGTTGAGCTCCTGGACCAGACCGGCCTTGAGCGCCTCGTCCAGGTTCTCCAGGGAGAACCGGACACCCTTGCGGGCGAAGTTGGCGTTGCGCTCACGAGCGGCACGCTTCTCGGCGATCTGACGGGCCGTACGGTCCTCGTCGACGACCAGGAAGTTGTCGCCGGCACCCGGGACGTTGGTGAGACCCAGCACGAGGACGGGGGTCGAGGGACCCGCTTCCTCGACGTTCTCGCCCTTGTCGTCGAGCATCGCGCGGACTCGGCCGTACGCGTCGCCGACCACCATCGTGTCGCCGACGCGCAGCGTGCCTCGCTGCACCAGGACGGTCGCGACGGCACCGCGGCCGCGGTCGAGGTGGGACTCGATCGCAATACCCTGCGCGTCCTGCTCCGGGTTGGCCCGCAGGTCGAGCGAGGCGTCGGCGGTGAGGACGACGGCCTCCAGAAGAGCCTCGATGTTGAGGCCCTGCTTGGCGGAGATGTCGACGAACATCGTGTCGCCGCCGTACTCCTCGGCCACCAGACCGAACTCGGTGAGCTGACCGCGCACCTTGGTCGGGTCCGCGCCCTCGACGTCGATCTTGTTGACCGCGACCACGATCGGCACGTCGGCCGCCTTGGCGTGGTTCAGCGCCTCGATCGTCTGGGGCATCACACCGTCGTTCGCCGCCACCACGAGGATCGCGATGTCGGTGGACTTCGCACCACGTGCACGCATGGCGGTGAACGCCTCGTGACCCGGGGTGTCGATGAAGGTGATGCGGCGGTCCTCGCCGTTGACCTCGGCGCCGACCTGGTAGGCACCGATGTGCTGCGTGATGCCGCCGGCCTCGCCCGCGATGACGTTCGTCTTGCGGATCGCGTCCAGCAGTCGGGTCTTACCGTGGTCGACGTGACCCATGACGGTCACGACCGGCGGACGGGAGACCAGGGCCTCTTCGCCGCCCTCGTCCTCGCCGAACTCGATGTCGAAGGACTCGAGCAGCTCGCGGTCCTCCTCCTCCGGGCTGACGATCTCCAGGACGAAGTTCATCTCGTCCGCGAGGAGCTTCAGCGTCTCGTCGGAGACGGACTGCGTGGCAGTGACCATCTCGCCGAGGTTCATCATCACGCCGACGAGCGACGCCGGGTTGGCGTTGATCTTCTCGGCGAAATCGGTGAGGGAGGCACCGCGCGACAGCCGGACGGCCTGTCCGTTGCCGCGAGGCAGCATGACGCCGCCCACCGACGGGGCCTGCATGGCCTCGTACTCCTGGCGCCTCTGCCGCTTCGACTTGCGACCACGACGCGCGGGACCGCCGGGGCGGCCGAAGGCGCCCTGCGTGCCACCACGGCCACCGGGGCCGCCGGGACGTCCACCGAATCCGGGACGACCGCCGAAGCCGCCGCCACCACCGGGACGGCCTGCGCCGCCACCGCCGCCGCCACCACCGGGACGACCGGCGAAACCGCCGCCGCCGCCACCGGGACCGGCCGGACGGCCTGCGAAGCCGCCGCCACCGGGACGGCCTGCGCCGCCACCGCCGCCGGGACGACCGCCGCCGGCACCGGGACCACGGCCACCGCCGGGGCCACCACCGGGACGCGGGCCGGCAGCGGGACGCTGCGGCATCATGCCCGGGTTCGGACGGTTACCACCGGGGGCACCGCCCGGACGGGGAGCCTGCGGGCGCGGCATGCCGCCCGGAGACGGACGTGCGCCGCCCTGACCCTGGGGACGCGGGGCGCCGCCGGGGCCGCCCTGCGGACGCGGGGCGCCGGGGCGCTCCTGACCGCCACCGGGACGCGGGGTGCCGCCGGGACGGGGCGACTGCGGACGGGCCATGCCCGTCGAGCCACCGGAGGTGAAGGGGTTGTTGCCCGGACGGGGACCGGCCGGACGGGCGCCGCCGGGGCGCGGAGCGCCCTGGCCCGCGGGGCGTGCGGGGCGCTCGGCGCCACGCTCTCCACCACGGCCGCCGTCACGCTGACCACCGTCGCGGCCGCCGTCACGCTGACCGCCGGCCGGAGCCGGACGGGCGGGGCGGGGACCGGGGGTGGCACCCGCGGGACGCGGGGCCTGCTGCTGCTGCGGTGCTGCCGGCTGGGCCGGAGCCGGAGCCGAGAACTCGGCCGCGGGCACCGGGGTGACCGGAGCGGCCTTCGGCGCGGGCTTGGGGCCCGGACGCGGGCCCGCCGACGGCGCGGAAGGTGCTGCGGGGGTGCTGCTCGGGGCCTCGGCGGCGGCCGGCTTGGGGGCCGGGGCGCCGGGCTTCGGGGCAGCGGGACGTGCCGCGGCGGCCGGGGAGGGCGCTGCGGGCTTCGCGGGGGCGGCCTTGCGGGGCGCGCCAGGCTTCGCAGCGGACTTGCCGGCGTTGCCGCCGGGCCCCTGCAGTGCGTCAGTCAACTTGCGTACAACCGGCGCCTCGATCGTCGAGGACGCCGAACGTACGAATTCACCGAGTTCTTGGAGCTTGGCCATGACGACCTTGCTCTCCACTCCGAACTCCTTGGCGAGTTCGTATACCCGGACCTTAGCCACTTCGCTCCTTTTAGGTCCGGGTTACCGCCGGACCGTCGCTACTTCATGGGCGTACTCATCGCGTACTCATCGAGTGCTCATCGCAATCTCGACCTACTTCCAACTCGCGAGGTACCTGACCGCACGGGGACCCGTGCCGTTCAATTTCTTACGGTGTCACCCGCTCGACGAACCGCTGCACCGCAGCGGGGTCGAACGGCCCCTTGGCCTTGAAGGCCCGGGGGAAGGCCCGGCGGCGAACCGCCAGGTCCAGACAGACGGAGGCGGGATGCACATACGCACCCCGGCCGGGCAGCGTACCGCGAGGATCGGGGACGCATGCGTCTCCGTCCACCACGATGCGCAGCAACTCGCTCTTGGCCGCTCGCTCCCGGCATCCCACACAGGTTCGCTCGGGGCAAGCGCGGGCGTGCGTCCGGCCAGACACGGCTAAGTCTACCTCCCCGCACCGACCTCACCCCTTTGGGGCAAAAATCGAACGGATGTTGTCGTGATCTCAGCGGCCTGCCGACGAGATCTATTCCCTTGTCACCCTGCCGGCCCGGACCGCACGCGGCGGTCGGGCCTTCAAGACGGCGTCCGGTCAGCGTCGCTCGGAGCGCTCCCGGGCCCGCTCGGCCCGCTCACGGTCGGCGACGTCGCGCTCGGCGTCGGTCTCGGTGTCCGGGCGGATGTCGATGCGCCAGCCCGTGAGGCGGGCGGCGAGACGGGCGTTCTGCCCTTCCTTGCCGATGGCCAGCGACAGCTGGTAGTCCGGCACGGTGACCCGGGCGGAGCGCGCACCGAGGTCCACGACCTCGACCTCACTCACCCGTGCGGGCGACAGCGCGTTGGCCACCATCTCGGCCGGGTCGTCCGACCAGTCCACGATGTCGATCTTCTCGCCGTGCAGCTCGGCCATGACGTTGCGCACACGCCCGCCCATCGGGCCGATGCAGGCGCCCTTGGCGTTGAGGCCCGAGCGGGTGGAGCGCACGGCGATCTTGGAGCGGTGGCCGGCCTCGCGGGCGATCGCGCAGATCTCGACGGAGCCGTCGGCGATCTCCGGGACCTCCAGCGCGAAGAGCTTCTTCACGAGGTTGGGGTGGGTCCGCGACAGCGTCACGGACGGGCCGCGGACACCCTTGGCGACGCGGACGACGTAGGTGCGCAGCCGCAGGCCGTGGGTGTACTCCTCGCCCGGCACCTGCTCCTGCACCGGCAGGATGGCTTCCAGCTTGCCGATGTCGACCAGGACGTTCTTCGGGTCCTTGCCCTGCTGCACGACGCCGGTCACGACGTCGCCCTCGTGGCCCGCGTACTCGCCGAACGTCCGGTCGTCCTCCGCGTCGCGCAGCCGCTGGAGGATGACCTGCTTGGCGGTGGTCGCGGCGATCCGGCCGAAGCCCGACGGGGTGTCGTCGAACTCCTTGGGCTCCTGGCCCTCCTCGAGGTCGGCCGGGTCCTCCTTGGCCCACACGGTCACGTGGCCGCGCTCGTCCAGCTCCACCCGCGCCCTGCGGTGGCTGCCGTCCGTGCGGTGGTACGCGATGAGGAGGGCCGACTCGATCGCCTCGACGAGCACGTCGAAGGGGATCTCCTTGTCCTGCGCCAAGCCCTTCAGAAGCTTCACATCGATGTCCACGGCTACGCCTCCTCTTCCTTCTTGTCCTTGCGGTTGAATTCCAGCTCCACGCGCGCCTTGGCGATCTCGTCGAAGGCGATCCGGCGGGAGGTCGGCTTGCGGCCCTTGACGCCCGGCACCTCGAGATCGAGGCCCTCTTCGTCCACCGCGAGGATGCGGGCCACCAACTCGCCGCCCTCGTTCAGCGTCAGCCTGGCCAGGCGGCCCGTGGCACGTACGTAGTGGCGGTGCTCCGTCAGCGGGCGGTCGGCGCCGGGAGAGCTGACCTCCAGGACGTACTCGTCCTCGCCCATCGCGTCGGTCTCGTCGAGCTTGGCGGAGATCGCCCGGCTCAGATCCGCACAGGCGTCGAGCTCCACGCCCTCCTCGGAGTCCACGACGATCCGCAGCACGCGGCGGCGGCCGGCCCGGGACACTTCGATCTCTTCCAGATCAAGCCGCTCGGCGCTGACGAGCGGTTCGACCAGCCCGCGCAGCCTCTCGCTCTGGGTGGTGCTCATCCGGGTGACTCCTCGGCCGCGTGTGCTGTTGTGGGGATCGTCGCGTGTCTGGTCAAAGGGTATCCGGTCCCAAGGGGTGTTGCTGTCCGTCGGCCCCCGGGGCGCGGGTACGCTCGCCAACAGTGATCACTTCCGGACAGATCCAGTCAAGACAGGTCCAGGCCCGAAGGAGAACAAGTGCGGCGCACGGGGACGACGCGCAGGGGAGCGCTGACCGCGACGGGAGCGATCGCCATGGGGGCGGTGCTGGCCGGCTGCGGCAGCGATGACGAGAGCGCCGGACGCAAGGGTTCCGCACGGGCCGACGCGCGGACCGCGGCCGACCGGTCATCGGCGGAAACGTCTCTGCGGGTGCGGGCCCGCGGTGTGAGCACCGCGCTGCTCGCCCGGTACGAACACGTGGTCCAGGCATATCCGGCGACCGCGGCCGGGCTCTCCCCGCTCCGGGACGCCGTCCGCGCCCACATCACGGCCCTGGGCCCCGGCGACGCGCTCGGCTTCGTCCGCACCCCGCCCGCCACCGGTGACGCCGCGGCAGCGGTCCGGGAGCTGGCCGCGGCGGAACGCCGTACCGCCGCCTCGCACACGGAGGCGCTGCTGCAGGCGCCTCCCGAGCTGGCCCGGCTGCTGGCCTCGGTCGCGGCGGCGGCCTCGGCCCACGCCTATCTGCTGACCGAACTGGCCAAGGAGACGAAGGCATGAGCGAGGACGGGACGCTGGCGGCCGCACAGGCCGCGCTGGCCGCCGAACACGCGACCGTGTACGGGTACGGGGTGGCGGGCGCCCGGGTCGCCGCGGACCGCCGCGCCGAGGCCACCGCCGCGCACCACGCCCACCGGGCCCGGCGCGACGCGCTGGTGCGGACGGTGCGCGACCTGGGCGGTGAGCCGGTGGCCGCGGGCCCCGCGTACGCTCTGCCGTTCGCGGTACCGGACGCCGCCTCGGCCGTGCGGCTCGCCGCCGTGCTGGAGGACCGGGTCGCGGATGTCTACTCCGACCTCGTACGGGCCTCCGAGGGCCCGTTGCGGCGGTCGGCGGCGGACGCCCTGCGGGAGGCCGCGGTGCGGGCGGTCCGCTGGCGCGGCAGCGGCGTACCCTTTCCCGGGCTCGCCGAGCGGGCCGCGGACGGGTCCCGCACCGACGGGACCGCGAAGAGGGACGAGGCCACGGAGGCCGGCGCGGAAGCGGGGCCCGACGCCAAGGCCGGCCGGTCCCATCCCGGCGCGGCGCACTGAGAAGTCTCTGAAAGGGAACACAGCACGTATGGGTTTTGAACCGCCGCAGCGTCTGGTGCGAGCGCTCGGCGAGTCGTACGGGGATACGGCCGCCGGGGACTGGCTCGCGCGGCTTCCCGGACTGACCGAGCAGGCGCTGGCCGCAGCCGGCCGGGGCATGACCGTGGAACGGGTCGCCGCCCCGGGCGGGCGCAGCAGCCTGGTCCTGCTGGTACGGGACGCCGACGGCGCCCCGGCAGCGCTGAAGCTCGCACCCGCCGGGGCTGCCCCGGAGCTCGAAAGGGCCGCGCTGGCGCACTGGAACGGCTGGGGCGCGGTGAAGCTGCTCGCGTCCCCGGACGAGGCGCCCGCCCCGGAGCCCGCGGGCGGCGCCCTGCTGCTGGAGCGGCTGCACCCCGAGGTGTCGCTGCGCTCGCTCCCGGAGGCGAAGGCGCTGCTGGAGGCGGCCGGGACGGTGCGGCGGCTCTGGGTCGAGCCGCCCGTGGGGCACGCCTTCGAGACGGTCGCCGGGCGGACCGGGCTCCGCACGGACGCGATGCGGGCCTCCGCGGCGGCCGATCCCGCGCTGGAGCCCCTGGTCTCGGCGGCCCTGGCGGCGCGTGAGGAACTGGTCGCCCAATCCCCCGAGGCCGACCTGCTGCTGCACGGCAACTTCCGGCAGAGCAAGGTGCTCTCGGGCGAACGCGCGCCCTGGCTGACGGTCGGGCCCGAGCCGGTGGTCGGCGAGCGGGCCTACGATCTGGCGCGGCTGGTGCGGGACCGGGTGGAGGACCTGATCGCCTCCCCCGGCGGCGCGGTGACCGCCCGGCGCAGGATCAAGAAGCTCGCGGAGGCGCTGGACGTGGACCGCGAGCGGCTGCACGGCTGGACGCTGTTCCG
Organism: Streptomyces sp. NPDC005803; assembly: GCF_040630435.1. Lineage (NCBI taxonomy): Bacteria > Bacillati > Actinomycetota > Actinomycetes > Kitasatosporales > Streptomycetaceae > Streptomyces > Streptomyces sp. NPDC005803. The sequence continues at coordinate 46,922 of NZ_JBEXXO010000025.1, forward strand.
CGCCGTGGAGTCGGGCACCCGCGCGCTCGCGGCCGGGCGCCGCCAGGAGGGCGAAGTGACGCTGGAGTTCGCCGGCTGGCTGTAGGGCGTGTACGCAGAAGGGGCCCCGCACGGATCTCCGCGCGGGGCCCCTTCTGCGTACCCGGGGCGGGGTGGTCAGCCCTGCTCGGTGAGGCGGGCGATCGCCTCGTCGACCGTGAGCTCCTCGCGCTCGCCCGTGCGGCGGTCCTTCAGCTCCAGGACGCCCTCGGCCGAGCGGCGGCCGGCGACCAGGATCTTCGGGACGCCGATGAGCTCGGAGTCGGTGAACTTGACGCCGGGCGAGATGCCGGGGCGGTCGTCGACCAGGACGCGCAGGCCGGCCGCGGCCAGCTTCTCGGAGACGTCGAGGGCGAGCTCCGTCTGGAGCGCCTTGCCCGCGGCGACCACGTGCACATCGGCCGGGGCGATCTCGCGGGGCCAGCACAGGCCCTTGTCGTCGGCGGTCTGCTCGGCGAGGGCGGCCACGGCGCGGGAGACGCCGATGCCGTACGAGCCCATCGTGACGCGGACGGGCTTGCCCTGCTGGCCGAGCACGTCGAGGGAGAAGATGTCGGCGTACTTGCGGCCGAGCTGGAAGATGTGGCCGATCTCGATGGCCCGGTCGACCTGGAGGCCGGCGCCGCAGTTGGGGCAGGGGTCGCCCGCCTCGACGACGACGACGTCGAGGTAGTCGTCGACCTCGAAGTCGCGGCCCGCGACGACGTTCTTCGCGTGCTTGCCCTCCTTGTTGGCGCCCGTGATCCAGGCGGTGCCGGCGGCGACGCGGGGGTCGGCGATGTAGCGGACCTTCTCCAGTCCCTGCGGGCCGACGTAGCCGCGGACCAGGTCGGGGCGGCCCACGAAGTCCTCGGCGGTGACGAGTTCGACGACGGCGGGGGCCAGGTGCTCGCCGAGCTTGCCGAGGTCGACCTCGCGGTCGCCGGGCACGCCCACGGCCACGATCTCGCCGTCGACCTTGACCAGGAGGTTCTTCAGGGTGGCGGAGGCCGGCACGCCGAGGTGGGCGGCGAGGGTCTCGATGGTCGGGGTGTCGGGGGTGTCCAGCTCCTCGACGGCGCCGGTCGCCGAGGCGTCGACCGGGGTGGACCTGTAGGTCACGGCCTCGGTGTTGGCGGCGTAGTCGCAGTTCGGGCAGTCGACGAAGGTGTCCTCACCGGCGGGTGCGGGGGCGAGGAACTCCTCGGAGGCCGAGCCGCCCATGGCGCCGGACACCGCGGAGACGATGCGGTGGTCGAGGCCGAGCCGCTCGAAGATCCGGATGTAGGCGGCGCGGTGCAGCTGGTACGCCTCGGCGAGACCCTCGTCGGTGGTGTCGAAGGAGTACGAGTCCTTCATCTGGAACTCACGGCCGCGCAGCACGCCGGCGCGGGGACGGGCCTCGTCGCGGTACTTGGTCTGGATCTGGTACAGGATCACGGGCAGGTCCTTGTAGGACGAGCACATGTCCTTGACGACCTGGGTGAAGATCTCCTCGTGGGTGGGGCCGAGGAGGTAGTCGGCGCCCTTGCGGTCCTTGAGCCGGAACAGCAGGTCGCCGTACTCGTCGTACCGGCCGCTCGCCTCGTACGCCTCCTTGGGGAGCAGCGCGGGGAGCAGCACCTCCTGGCCGCCGATGGCGTCCATCTCCTCGCGGACGACGCGGGTGATGTTGTCCAGGACCTTCTTGCCGAGCGGCAGCCAGGACCAGATGCCGGCCGCGGTGCGGCGTACGTAACCGGCGCGGACGAGGAGCTTGTGGTTGAGCGTCTCGGCGTCCGCCGGGTCGTCGCGCAGTGTCTTGATCATCAATCGGGACATGCGCTGGACCTGGGCCATGATGAACTCCTGCTCGGAAGGGTGATGTGCAGGAGGTTAGCCGGGCGGCCCGGGCGGGCGGAAATCGATTGGCTCAGGCGCGCCCGTGACGGAGCAGCGGAAGCGGTGCTCCCATGACCGCGTACGGCAGGGGAGCACTGGGGAAATGCACCTGCCGGGCCAGGTCCTGATACCCGAGCGAGCGGTACAGACCGCGTGCCGGGCTGTCCGTGTCGATGGCGGAGAGGATCGAGCGGGGCTGGTCGACCGCGTCGGTGACGGTGGTGATGAGGGTGCGGCCGATGCCGCGGTTCTGGAACTCCGGGTGGACGTGGAGTTCGGTGATCACGAAGGAGTCGTCGAGCCAGCCGGCCGCGCCGGTGGCCCGCAGGTAGGGCTCGACGACGGTGGACCACCAGTGGCCGCGTTCGTTGGGCATGCCGTAGACGAAGCCGACGAGGTCGCCGTCCGGGGTCGTGGCACCGAGCGCGCGGGCGCAGGGGTGTTCGAGATGCCTGAGGACGATGTGGCGGCGCACCTCGATCTCTTCGGGGCCGAGTCCGAAGGCGACGGCCTGCACGGCGAGCGCCTCGTCCACGCGTGCGGCGAGGTCGACCGGTCCGATCCGGACGCTGGGTGTGTGGGGGCCGTCCCCGGAAGCTGCTGCCATGGACCGACCCTACTGTCCTGGCCGGCCGGTGCGGGCGGAAAGCCGGCTCAGAACAGCACGCTCATGAACGCACCGGTCTCGCGGAAGCCGATGCGGCGGTAGGCCTTGCGCGCGGGGGTGTTGTAGTCGTTGACGTACAGGCTGACGATCGGCGCGACATCGGCGAGCGCGTACCGCAGGACGGCCGCCATGCCGGTCTCGGAGTGGCCGCGGCCGCGGAATTCCGGTGCTACCCAGACGCCTTGGATCTGGCAGGCCTGTGCGGTGGTGGCGCCGATCTCCGCCTTGAAGACGACCTTGCCGTCCTCGATCCGGGCGAAGGAGCGGCCGGCGCCGATGAGTTCGGCGACGCGGGCCTGGTAGAGGAGTCCGCCGTCGCCCGCGAGCGGGGAGATGCCGACCTCTTCGGTGAACATGGCGACGCAGGCCGGCATGAGGACGTCCATCTCGTCCTTGCGGACGCGGCGGACCAGCGGGTCGGGTGCCACGTCGGCGGAGGGGCTCTCGGTGACCATGAGCGGCTGGTTGGCCCGGACTTCGCGGGCGGGGCCCCAGCCGGGTTCGAGGAGCCGCCACAGCTGTGCGGTGGGGCCTGCCGGGCCCACGATCGAGGAGCAGCGGCGGCCGGCCCTGCGGGCGCGGTCGGCGAAGGCCCGGACGGCCTCGGGGGTGGCGCAGATGGGGACGAGGTTGGCGCCCGAGTAGCAGAGCGAGCGCAGGTGGCCGTCTGTGTACCAGCCCCACATCTCGCCGCCGAGGCGCCAGGGGTCGAGGCCGGCGATCTGGACCCGGGAGGTCACGAAGGCGTTGGCTACGGGTTCGCTCTCCAGCACCGCCAGGGCGGCGCCGAGGTCGCTGGGTTCGAGGACCCGGGTGGTGGTCTGCGTCAACACGAGGGGGCCTCACCATACGGTCTGCTGATTTCCGCACTGTACCCAAAGAGGCCGGGGCACGCCGCTCGTGGTCGTGAACCGCCGCCGCGGGAGGCGGTGACCTGGCTCACGGGCAACGCCCCGCGGAGAGGGTTCCTCCGGCGGGGCGCTGCTCGTGGAAGGCGGGAGCTCAACTGATGGAGACCTCGGGCTCGCCGGAGGCGACGCCGTCCTTCTCCATCTGCTCGGCGATCTTGAGGGCTTCCTCGATAAGGGTCTCGACGATCTTCGACTCGGGCACCGTCTTGATGATCTCGCCCTTGACGAAGATCTGGCCCTTGCCGTTGCCCGAGGCCACACCCAGGTCCGCCTCGCGTGCCTCGCCGGGACCGTTGACGACACAGCCCATCACGGCGACCCGGAGCGGGACCTCCATGCCTTCGAGGCCCGCGCTCACCTGGTCGGCCAGCTTGTACACGTCCACCTGCGCACGGCCGCACGACGGGCAGGAGACGATCTCCAGCCGGCGCTGCTTCAGGTTGAGCGACTCCAGGATCTGGAGCCCGACCTTGACCTCCTCGGCCGGCGGCGCGGACAGCGAGACGCGGATCGTGTCTCCGATGCCTTCGCTCAGCAGGGCGCCGAAGGCGACGGCCGACTTGATCGTGCCCTGGAAGGCCGGGCCGGCCTCGGTCACACCCAGGTGCAGCGGGTAGTCGCACTGAGCGGCGAGCTGCCGGTAGGCGTTGACCATCACGACCGGGTCGTTGTGCTTCACCGAGATCTTGATGTCACGGAAGCCGTGCTCCTCGAAGAGGGACGCCTCCCACAGCGCCGACTCCACCAGGGCCTCCGGCGTCGCCTTGCCGTACTTCTTCAGGAGCCGCGCGTCCAGCGAACCCGCGTTGACACCGATGCGGATCGGCGTCCCGGCGTCGTTCGCCGCCCGCGCGATCTCCTTGACCTTGTCGTCGAACTGCTTGATGTTCCCGGGGTTCACCCGCACCGCCGCGCAGCCCGCGTCGATCGCGGCGAACACGTACTTCGGCTGGAAGTGGATGTCCGCGATCACCGGGATCTGCGACTTGGAGGCGATCGTCGCGAGCGCGTCCGCGTCGTCCTGCGTCGGGCACGCCACCCGCACGATCTGACAGCCCGAGGCCGTCAGCTCCGCGATCTGCTGCAACGTGGCACCGATGTCCGACGTACGCGTCGTCGTCATCGACTGCACCGAGACCGGCGCGTCCCCGCCGACCGCCACCGACCCGACCTGGATCTTGCGGCTGACCCGCCGCACGGCGAGCTGGGTCGGAACGGTAGGCATTCCGAGAGAAATGGCAGTCATGCGCTGAGCATCCCCAAGGTGTGGATCGAGGTCCCGGCATCGGCGGGCTCCGGCCTTCGAGGTTACGGCACCGGGCACGGCGTGAAGCACACCGCGTCCGGGTGCCCGGGCAAAATATGGGCTCCCGGACGCACCGCGCGCATCCGCCGTCACGCGCGGTGCACGCGGGCCCCCCCGGCACCGGGGTCAGGAGATCTTGACCGGATTGACGACGTCGGCGACCAGGACGAGCAGGGTGAAGCAGATGAACACCCCGGCGACCACGTAGGCGACCGGCATCAGCTTGGCGACGTCGAACGGACCGGGGTCGGGGCGCTTGAAGACCCGCGCCACGTTCCGGCGCAGCGCCTCCCACAGGGCCCCCGCGATGTGGCCGCCGTCGAGCGGGAGCAGCGGCAGCATGTTGAAGAGGAACAGCGAGAGGTTGAAGCCGGCCAGCAGGAACAGCATCATCGCGATCTGGTTCTGCGCCGGAACGTCCAGCGTCATCACCTCGCCGCCGATCCTGGCCGCGCCGACGACACCCACCGGGGAGTCGTCCGCGCGCTCGCCGTCGCCGAACGCCGCGTCCCAGAGGTCGGGGATCTTGGACGGCAGGGCGATGATCGAGTCGACGCCGTTCTCGATCATGTCGCCCATGCGGACGACCGAGTCACCGAAGGAGAGCGGGACGATCTCCGTCTGCGCGGCGAAGCCGAGGTAGCCGGCGGAGATGTACTTGCCCGGGACGACCTCGCCGTCGGAGTCCTTCTTCGCCACGGCGTTCTTCTTCAGGACGGCGTGGAGGGTCAGCTCCTGTCCGTCGCGCCGCACCGTGATGGTGGCCGGGCCGATCGTGTCGCGGATCCTGTCGGAGAGGACGGACCACTCGTCGACCTTCTGCCCGTCGAAGGCGACGATCTTGTCGCCCACCTTCAGCCCCGCGGCCTGGGCGGGTGAGACCGGGTCGGACTTCTTGCAGGCGTCCCGCTTCTCGCTCTGGGAGATCACGCACTTCTGGACGCCGGCGACTTCGGTCGTCTGCGTCTGGAATCCGAAGGTCATGGCCACACCGAGGAAGATCGCCACGGCCAGGACCAGGTTCATGAACGGCCCGGCGAACATGACGATGACGCGCTTCCACGGCTTGCGCGTGTAGAACAGACGCTTCTCGTCACCCGGTTCGAGCTCTTCGAAGGCGGCGGACCTGGCGTCCTCGATCATGCCGCGCCACGGTGAGGTGGAGCGTGCCTCCAGCTTCCCGTCCGGACCCGGCGGGAACATCCCGATCATGCGGATGTAGCCGCCGGCCGGGATGGCCTTGATCCCGTACTCCGTGTCGCCCTTCTTCCGCGACCAGACCGTCGGGCCGAAGCCCACCATGTACTGGGGGACGCGGATGCCGAAGAGCTTCGCGGTCGACAGGTGGCCCAGCTCGTGCCAGGCGATGGAGAACAGCAGGCCGACGGCGAAGACGGCGATGCCGAGAATCGTCAGCAGGATCGTCGTCGTGCTCATGCGCGCGCCTCCGCGGTGGCCTTGGCCGAGAGTTCACGGGCCCGGGTCCGCGCCCAGGCCTCCGCTTCAAGGACGTCCGCGACGGTCAGCGAAGTTCCCGCCGGCGGCGTTCCGTGTTCGGACACCACCGCCGTGACGGTGTCCATGATCCCGTTGAACGCCAGCCGCCCGGCCAGGAACGCGTCCACGCACTCCTCGTTCGCCGCGTTGAACACCGCCGGCGCGGTCCCGCCCAGCGTGCCCACGTGCCGCGCGAGCCCGACCGAGGGGAAGGCCTCGGTGTCGAGCGGGAAGAACTCCCACGTGGAGGCCTTCGTCCAGTCGAAGGCGGGGGCCGCGTCGGGGACGCGCTGCGGCCAGCCGAGGCCGATGGCGATGGGGCCGCGCATGTCGGGCGGGGTGGCTTGGGCGAGGGTGGAGCCGTCGGTGAACTCCACCATGGAGTGGACGTAGGACTGGGGGTGGACCACGACCTCGATCCGGTCGAAGGGGATGTCGTAGAGGAGGTGCGCCTCGATGACCTCAAGACCCTTGTTGACGAGGGTGGCCGAATTGACCGTGATGACCGGGCCCATGGCCCAGGTCGGGTGGGCGAGGGCCTGTTCCCGGGTGACGTCGGCGAGCTCGTCGCGCGTGCGCCCCCGGAACGGGCCGCCGGACGCGGTGACGACGAGCCTGCGCACATCGGCGCGCTTGCCGGCCGCGAGCGCCTGGAAGAGCGCGGCGTGTTCGGAGTCGACCGGGATGATCTGGCCGGGGGCGGCGAGCGCCTTGACCAGCGGACCGCCGACGATCAGCGACTCCTTGTTGGCGAGCGCCAGCGTGCGGCCCGCCTTCAGCGCGGCCAGGGTGGGAGCGAGACCGATCGAGCCGGTGATCCCGTTCAGCACGGTGTGGCAGTCGCTGCCGGCCAGGTCCGTGGCGGCGTCGGGTCCGGCGAGGATCTCGGGAGGCTGCTCCCCCGCTCCGTACTCCTTGCGCAGCGCCTCGCGCAGGGCCGGCACCGCCTCGGGGGAGGCGACGGCGACCGTGCGCACCTTCAGCCGGCGGGCCTGCTCGGCGAGGAGGGCGACCCGGCCGCCCGCCGCGGAGAGCGCGGTGACGCGGAAGCGGTCGGGATTGCGCAGCACCAGGTCTATGGCCTGGGTGCCGATGGACCCGGTGGAGCCGAGGATGACGAGATCCCGGCGGCCTTCCACGGCGTCGAAGACGAGGTGCGGGTCGGCGAGGGGGGCGGGGCTGTCGCTCATGCCCCCCATTGTGGCGGCATCGGCTGTGCGTGGGGACAGGGCGTCCCCACCACCGCGTCGTAGCTGTCCGCTCACCGGGCGCTCAGCCCTTCGCCGCACGGAACTTGGCCCACTGGGCGGCCATGACCTCCGGCGGCACTCCGCCGATGTCCCTCGTACCGGTGATCTCGCCGCGGAAGGAGAGGGTGGTGGAGCCGGAGCGGACGACGGTGAGGTACTCGTACAGCTTCTCCTTCCCCTTCACGTCGAGGATGGTGAAGCGGTACGCCTTCGCCTCGTCGGCCTCGGCCGCGAAGGCGGGCGCCCGGGCCGGTTCGACCTTCAGGTACTTCGCCGCCGCGATGGCCCGCTGCTCGGTGAACCCGCCGGCGCAGTCCTTGCCGGCCTTGCCGAGGGCCTTCATGACGGTGGCCGCGCCGCCGTTGCCGTAACTGCGCAGGGTGACGTCGACGCTCAGGCCGAGCATCTCGTCCGGGATGTCGACCTTGCGCTGGACCTGGGCGGCCGGGTCGGGGTCGCTGACCTCGCCGGCGAGGCTGACGAGGGGCTGGCAGCCGGCCGGGGCGGCGGTGTACGCGTCGCCGAGCGGGCCGTCGAGGACGTACTCGGACGCCGTGTACGCGCCGACCTTCTCGCCGTCGGTGAAGGACGCGGCCCTCAACCGGCCCTCGCCGGGCGCCGCGGAGCCCGAGGGCCCGGCCGAGGCCTTGGGCTGCTTGTCGCCCCCGGCCGCGCCGCCGTCCGTGCCGTCCCCGTCGCCGCCGCAGGCGGACGCGCCCAGGGCCATCGCGGCCGCGATCCCGACAGCCGCCAGCCGGCGCCGCCGGCCCCGCTGGTTCCTCACCCCGTACATGCCTGTCCCCATTCCCTGATCTGCCGGCGCTGCCTCGCGCCCTGACCGAGGCTCGATTGTGCTGCATGTCCCCCGTCCGTGACTCCGGCGGGCCGGACGGATTCAGAAGTGCGTAGCGATGCCGAATTTCCGGCGGAGGTGGGCCATGTCGTGCAGGTCGTGTGCGGCGGGTTCGTATCCCTGGTGGAATTCGGCCTGCCGCTGCGGCGAGAGGCAGCGCACCGGCGCCCCGCCGACGGTGCCCGTGACGAAACACTCCGCCGGGTAGCAAAAGGGCTGGTCCGGGTCGAAGGACGACTGGACCGCCGATCCGTCGGGGGCGAACCGCAGCGGGTGGAGATCGACTTCGGCACCGTCCGGACGGCGCATGACGAACCGCACGGGGCGCTGGTCGAGCGTCTGCGCGTACCCGGCCGCCGTCAGCGCGGCGACGACGGCAGGTTCCTGGTCCTGGCGGTGCAGCAGGTCGAGGTCCTTGTGGCCACGGGTCTCCTCGCCGATCAGGGCGTCGATGCCCCAGCCGCCGGCCAGTACCGCGTCCGCACCCGCCTCGCGCAGCACGGAGAGCACGGACAGCACGTCTGACGCGGACATCATGCGGCGGAGCCTATCGGTCCGTACCGGCCGGGGCCGGCCGGTCCAGGAGCTCCGCGAACCCGGCGAAGGCCTCGTGGAACCGGGGGAACGTCTTGCGTACGCAGCCGGGGTCGTCGTACGTGATGCCGGGCGTCCGCAGGCCGGTGACGGCGAAGGACATGACGATGCGGTGGTCGCCGTGGGTCTCGATCTCCGTGGGCCGCGGGGTTCCCGGCCGGATCTCGATCCAGTCCGGACCGGTCGTGACCGTGATGCCCATCCGGCGCAGGTTCCGGGCGCACGCCTCCAGCCGGTCGCACTCCTTCACCCGGGTGTTGCCGACGTCCTCGATGCGGACCGGTCCCGAGGCGAAGGGGGCGATCCCGGCGAGCGTCGGCATGGTGTCGGAGATGTCGCGCATGTTGACGGTGATGCCCCGGAGCTCACCGGTGGAGCGGACCGTGGTGGACTCCGCCGTCATGTGCACCTCCGCGCCCATGCGGCGCAGCACGTCGACGAAGAGCAGGTCCCCCTGGAGGGCGCCCTGCCCGAGGCCCGGAACGGTGACCTCGCCCCCGAGGGCCGCCGCCGCGAAGAAGTAGCTCGCGGTGGAGGCGTCCGGCTCGACGGCGTACGTGGTGGCCCGGTAGCCGCCGGGCGGCACCGTGAAGAGGGTGCCGTCCGGACCGCCGCGGGTGACCTCGGCGCCGAAGCTCCGCATCATCGCCAGGGTGATCTCGATGTACGGCGCCGACACCAGATCGGTGACGGTGATCCGGAGCCCTTGCGCGGTCAGCGGTCCGAGCATCAGCAGGGCGGTGAGGTACTGGCTGGACTGCCCGGCGTCCAGGGTCAGTTCGCCGCCCTTGATGCCGGCGGCCTCGATGCGCAGCGGGTGGTGGCCCTCGGCGGCCTCGTGGCGCAGGTCGACGCCGAGCGTGCGCAGCGCCTCGGTGAGCGGGGCGAGGGGGCGGCGGCGCATCTGGGCCGAGGCGTCGAAGCGGTAGCTGCCGCGGGCGCCGGCCGCCGCGAGGGTCGGCAGGAACCGGGCCGTGGTCGCGCCGTCCCTGCAGTAGACGTCGGCGTCGGTGGCGGCGGGCCCGGCCGGGAGGCCCGTGATGTGCCAGGCGTCCGCCTCCCGCGTCACCGCGTAGCCGAGGGCGGTGAGCCCTTCGGCGAAGCCTTCGGTGTCGTCCGAGCTGAGGGGGCGTACGAGGGTGCTGGTGCCGTGCGCGGCGGCGGCCAGGAAGAGGGCGCGCGCGGTGACGGACTTGGAACCGGGGACATGGATGACGGTCACGGGGGCCCATCCTGCCGTGCCGCGTGCAGGGCGACGGGGCGCGTCCAGCGAGTGGACGCGCCCCGCCGGCCCTGTGTCAGCGGATCGGCCGGTGCACGTTCTCCCGGGTCGAGGGACCCGGGGCCGCGTCGGCGATCCACGGGCCGTCACCGCTCGGGTCGACGATGCCCTCCTCCAGCCAGGTGTACGTGCCCGCGAGGACGCCGTCGACCACCTTCCGGTCGAGGTCGTCGGTGTTGGACCAGAGCCGGGTGAAGAGCTCCTCGATCCGGAGGCGGGACTGGCGGCAGAAGGTGTCGGCGAGCTGGTAGGCCTCGCGGCCGTGGTCGCCCTCGCCGCGCAGGTGTTCGGCCCGGACGCAGGCGGCGCTCATGGCGAACAGTTCCGCGCCGATGTCGACGATCCTGCCGAGGAAGCCCTGCTTGGTCTCCATCCGGCCCTGCCAGCGGGACATGGCGTAGAAGGTGGAGCGGGCGAGCTTGCGGGAGGACCGTTCGACGTAGCGCAGATGACCGGACAGGTCGGCGTGGCCCGACGGGTGGAAGTCCCCGTAGGTGCGCGGGAGCTGTCCCGGTCCGGCGACGAGCTTCGGCAGCCACTTCGCGTAGAACCCGGCCGCGTTCGCGCCCGCCCTGGCCTTGGCGGAGAGCGGCTTGTCGGGGTCGATGATGTCCCCGGCGACCTTGAGGTGGGCGTCGACGGCCTCCCGGGCGATCAGCAGGTGCATGATCTCCGTCGAGCCCTCGAAGATCCGGTTGATCCGCATGTCCCGGAGCATCTGCTCGGCGGGGACGGCCCGTTCGCCGCGGGCGGCGAGGGAATCAGCGGTCTCGAAGCCCCGGCCGCCGCGGATCTGGACCAGCTCGTCGGCCATCAGACAGCCCATCTCGGAGCCGTACAGCTTGGCGAGCGCGGCCTCGATCCGGATGTCGTTGCGGTCCTCGTCCGCCATCTGCGAGGAGAGGTCGACCACGGCTTCGAGGGCGAAGGTGGTCGCCGCGATGAAGGAGATCTTGGCGCCCACGGCCTCGTGCCGGGCCACGGGCCTGCCCCACTGCTCGCGGACCGCCGACCACTCGCGGGCGATCTTCAGACACCACTTCCCGGAGCCGACGCACATGGCGGGCAGGGAGAGGCGTCCCGTGTTCAGGGTGGTCAGCGCGATCTTGAGTCCGGCGCCTTCCGGGCCGATGCGGTTCGCCGCGGGGACGCGCACCTGGTGGAAGCGGGTGACCCCGTTCTCCAGACCGCGCAGACCCATGAAGGCGTTGCGGTGCTCCACGGTGATGCCGGGGGCGTCGGCCTCGACCACGAAGGCGGTGATGCCGCCCTTGTGGCCTTCCGACTTCGGCACGCGCGCCATGACGACCAGGAGGTCCGCGACGACCCCGTTGGTGGTCCACAGCTTCACCCCGTCGAGCACGTAGTCGTCCCCGTCGGGGACGGCCGAGGTCGCGAGCCGCGCCGGGTCGGAGCCGACGTCCGGTTCGGTGAGGAGGAACGCGGAGATGTCGGTACGGGCCAGCCGGGGCAGGAAGGCGTCCTTCTGCTCCTGGCTGCCGAAGATCTTCAGCGGCTGCGGCACGCCGATGGACTGGTGCGCCGAGAGGAGGGCGCCGATCGCCGGGCTGGCGGAGCCGGCCAGGGCGAGGGCCCGGTTGTAGTAGACCTGCGTCAGGCCGAGACCGCCGTACTTCACATCGATCTTCATGCCGAGCGCGCCGAGTTCCTTGAGGCCGTTGACCACCTCGTCGGGGATCCTCGCCTCGCGCTCGATCAGGGCGCCGTCGACGCTGGTCTCGCAGAAGGCGCGCAGCCGCGAGAGGAACTCCTCGCCGCGCCGGACGTCCTCGGCGGCGGGCTGCGGATGCGGGTGGATCAGGTCGAGCCGGAAGCGGCCCAGGAAGAGTTCCTTGGCGAAACTGGGTTTGCGCCAGTCCTGCTCGCGTGCGTCCTCGGCCACCTGTCGCGCTTCGCGTTCGGTCACCTTGGGCGTCTGCTGGGGTGCGGACGGTCGTTGTGCGGATGGTGCGGACATGAGGAGCTCACCTCGCCGCTTCGTCGGGTGGGTGGTCCCGACAGGCCCGCGTCGGGCGGGACCGTCCGCCCTCGCGTGCCTGTCGGTTCTACTCGTCCGTATGTACCCGATTCCTGCACCCGCCACCAGCGTGCGGGCGCCGATCGGGTCGGCCGCCACTCCACTGCCCGCCGCGGCGTGCGGGATGCCGGAACGGCTGGAGCCCCCCGCACAGTGGGGCCCCAGCCGTCGTTCGTCCGCCCCGGGTCCTACAGGGCGAGGCCGGTGAGGACCAGGACGCGCTCGTAGGTGTAGTCGTCCATCGCGTAACGGACGCCCTCGCGGCCGACGCCGGACTGCTTGGCGCCGCCGTACGGCATCTGGTCGGCGCGGTACGAGGGCACGTCGCCGATGATCACGCCGCCGACCTCCAGCGCGCGGTGGGCGCGGAAGGCGGTCTGCAGGTCGTGGGTGAACACCCCCGCCTGGAGGCCGTACTGGGAGGAGTTCACGGAGGCGAACGCCTCGGCCTCGCCGTCCACCTTCTGCACCGAGAGGACCGGTCCGAAGACCTCCTCGTGGGAGAGGGTGACGCCGTCGGGGAGGTCGGTGAGGACGGTCGGCGCGTAGGTCGCCCCGTCGCGCTTGCCGCCCGCGAGCAGCTGGGCGCCTGCCCGCACGGCCTCGTCGACCCACGACTCGACGCGCTTGGCGGCCTTCTCGTCGACGAGCGGGCCGACATCGGTGGCGGCGTCGGACGGGTCGCCGGTGACCTGGGCCTCGACGGCCGCGACGATCTTCGGCAGGAGCCGGTCGTAGACCGCCGCGTCCGCGATGACGCGCTGCACCGAGATGCAGGACTGGCCGCCCTGGTAGTTGGAGAAGGTCGCGATCCGGGTCGCGGCCCAGTCCAGGTCCGCCTCGGAGGCGTAGTCGCCGAGGACGACCGCGGCGCCGTTGCCGCCGAGCTCCAGCGTGCAGTGCTTGCGCGGCACCGAGTCCATGATCGAGTAGCCGACCGGGGCGGACCCGGTGAACGAGATCACGGGCAGCCGCTCGTCCTGGACGAGCGCGGGCATCTTGTCGTTGGGCACCGTGAGCACGGACCAGGAGCCGGCAGGCAGGTCGGTCTCGGCCAGCAGCTCACCGAGGATCAGCGACGAGATCGGGGTGGCCGGGGCGGGCTTCAGGATGATCGGGGCCCCGACGGCGATGGCCGGGGCGACCTTGTGGGCGCTCAGGTTCAGCGGGAAGTTGAAGGGGGCGATGCCGAGGACCGTGCCGCGCGGGAAGCGGCGGGTCAGGCCGAGTCGGCCGGTGCCGCCGGCGTCGGTGTCCAGGCGCTGGGCGTCACCACTGTTGAAGCGGCGGGCCTCCTCGGAGGCGAAGCGGAACACGGAGACGGCCCGGCCGACCTCGCCGCGCGCCCACTTGATCGGCTTGCCGTTCTCGGCGGAGATCACCTGGGCGATCTCCTCGGTGCGCTCCGTCAGACGCCGGGCCACGTGGTCCAGGGCGGCGGCGCGGACGTGGGCCGGGGTCGCGGCGAACTCGTCCCGCACGGCGTGCGCGGCGGCGACGGCCTCCTCCACCTGGGCCTCGGTGGGCACGCTGACGGTGCCGACGAGGCGCCCGTCCCAGGAGTTGGTGACGTCGAAGCTTTCCTCGCCGGTGGCCTCTCGGCCGGCCAGCCAGAAGGCGTGGGTGGAGGTCATGGAGGTTCCGGCCCTTCGATGGCGTGGGGTGTTCCGCCCCCACGGTAGGGCCGCACCGTCCGCCTGGCGTTTGTCCGGCGTGGAGCGAAGGCGGGCCGGGGTGCGCCGGTTTGTCGCAGGCGGGAGCCGGTTCTACGACGCCGTCGGGGGGTTCGCGACCTTGAGGGCCAGCCACAGCTCCATCCGGACGTCCGGATCGTCCAGCGAGCGGCCGAGGATCTCCTCCACGCGTCGCATCCGGTAGCGCAGGGTGTGCCGGTGCACCCCCAGGTCCGCCGCGGCCGCGTCCCACTGGCCGTGATGGGCGAGCCAGGCGCGCAGGGAGGCCACGAGGTCGCCGCGGCCCTTGGCGTCGTGCTCGTACAGGGCGCGGAGCATGCCGTCGGCGAAGGCCCTGACCGCGTCGTCCGCGAGCAGCGGCAGTACGGACCCGGCCGCCAGTTCCTCGTGCTCGACCAGGGCCCTGCCCCGGCGGCGGGCCACCGACAGGGCCTGCTCGGCCTGCTTGTACGCGGCCGAGACGGCGATCGGTCCCGCGGGGGCGGAGAGGCCGACGACCACCTCGGCGTCCTCCGCGGACGGTTCGCGCGGGGGCGCTTCCTCCTGCGCTTCGGCGTAGGCGGTGCAGGCGGCGACCGCGGCGCCGCCGTCGGCGGCCAGCACGACCAGGCGTGCGCCCTCGGGCACCGCCAGCAGCGTCTCCCCGGACCGGGCGGCGGCCGTCTCCATGGCCTCGGTCAGCTGGGCCGTGGTCGACGGTTCGGCGGCCTCGGCGATGAGCAGCCGGAAGGGCGCGTCGAGCAGCCCGCCGTACAGGTCCCCGGCGACCGCCCGCGCGTGGTCGGGCTGGCCGGCCAGGAGCATGCGCAGCACCGCGGCGCCGAGCCGCTGTTCGGCGCCCTGGAGCGAGCGGGAGCGGGCCGTGGTGAGGGTGAGCAGGGCGACCGCCGAGTGCACGGCGTAGCGCTCCGCGGTGCCGAGCGCCGCCCCGGTGCCCACGGCCAGGGCGCCGCGGACCCGCCGGCCGGTGCCCAGGGACTGGAGCTCGACGCGGTCGTCGGTGCCGCCGACGACGACGCTGGCCGGCGCCGGGCGCTCGCGCAGGCGTTCCACGTCGGGGGTGAGCCGGGCGGCGCGGCGGGCCGCCCAGTCGGGGGCGGCGGCCACGACGGCCCCGGAGGCGTCGTACAGCGCGGCCCAGCCGTCGACGTGCGCGGCGAGACGGGTGAGCAGTTCGTCGGGGCCGTCCCCGGCCAGGGCCGCTCGGGTGAGTTCGCGCTGCGCCTCGAAGCCGGCGGTGACGGCCCGGTACTGGTCGGCGGCGATCTCGGACGAGACGGCTTTGGCGATGGCGAGGAAGGGGGTGCGGCGCGGCACTTCGAGCAGCGGCAGCCCGGCTTCCTCGGCGGCGTCGACCAGGGGCTGGGGCACGTCGTCGTAGGTGACCCCGACGGCGAAGCCCAGCCCGGCGACCCCGGCGTCGGCCAGCCGCCGCACGTACCGCCGCATCGCCTCCGGGTCCTCCGCGTCGAGGTTGGTCGCGGTGACCAGGAGCAGCTCACCGCCCTCCATGTAGGGGACGGGGTCGGCCAGCTCACTGGCGTGCGCCCAGCGCACGGGCGTGCCGAGCCGGTCCGCCCCCGCACGCACCGTGAGCTTGAGCGCCGAGTGCTGGACGAGCGAGGCGAGAGTGGGGGGCATGGGATCGGGCGACCTTCGGGACGGAGGCGATTTCGCCGTCCCGTACGAACGGCTCCCCGCGATTGTGCCAGGGTGGCAGAGTTCCGTCACCGTCGGCGTCCGCCCGCCCGGCTACTCCCGCGTAACCTCCGTCAGCCGCCGAGCCGGACCAGGAGCGGGGGTGCGTGGGCGCCGTCGACGGTGGTGAGGGAGAGCACCGCGTGGCCGACGGGCAGCTCGTAGGCCAGTCCGGAGGCGGACCAGCGCTCCCGCTCGACCTGGCGCACGGTCACCGCGTCCGTGGTGACGGCCTTGCCGGTGGCCAGCTTGCGCAGCGCGTGCAGGGCGCGGGTGAGCGGCTGGTCGGCGAAGACGCCGTGCTGGGCGACCTCGCGGACCTCCACCCACTCCTTGCCCCAGGCCTCGGCGAAGCGTTTGCCGTCCCAGGTGGTGACGCCGGGGAAGGCCATGGTGCAGCCGACCGCGCCGAGCAGCGCCGTGTGCAGCTCCTCGGGCACGTCGTCCAGGGTGCGCAGGGCGAGGACCGCCCCGGCGTTGACCGAGCGCAGCCGGCGGATGCCCCGGACGGTCTCGGCGGTGACGGTGTGGGTCGCGTCGTCCAGGACCAGGCAGACGAAGAGCGAGCGGTCGGCGCGGGCCGCGGTGATCGCGTTGAACTGGGCGAGGACGAGACGGGCCAGCACCCGGGACGCCTCGGCGTGGGCACGTTCGGGCAGGTCGATGCGCACCCGCAGCGGATGCTGCTCCAGGGAGCGCAGCGAGAACGGCCGGGCGTCCGGGCCGGTGGCGAAGAATCCGGCGAAGGCGGGCCGGTCCAGGACGGCGATCCGGTCGGCGAGGACGGCGGCCGGGTCACCGGCGCCCCCCGCCTGACGCTGCCGGGCGTCCAGCTCGCGCAGCATCGCGTGGTGACCGGCCGACTCCAGCGCCTGGCGCAGGCCGCCCAGTGCGGCCGCGGAGCCTTCGAGGAGTTCGCGGAGCTCGGGTACGGCGGGGAAGGCGCCGTGGACGGCGCGGTACGGGCCGAGCAGCTGGCCGAGCGCGGTCGCCGCCCGTCGGGTGTCCAGGGCGGGGAGGTCTCCGGCGAGGCCTTCCGCGAGGGCCGCCGCCGCCTCGTCGGGGTCGGTCGTACCGCCGTACAGGTCGAAGTCGTGCACCGAGGCGGGGTCACCGATCCTGATGACGACGTCGTAGGCCGCGTCCGGGCCGAGCCGGTCGCCGGCCCCGCCGACGGCGAGCACCGCCGCCTGGCCGGTGAGCGCCCGCAGGGCGAGGGATTCGACGACGGGCCGGACCACCCGCTCCGTCTTCCCCGAGCCGGGCGGTCCGACGGCCAGCAGAGAGGTGCCCAGCGACGCGGGTTCCAGCGCCATCCCCGAGCCGCGGCGCGCGTAGGGGTTGCGCGGGTCGTCGGCGCAGTCCCCGATCCGGACCTGGCCGGTGAGCGCGTCGTGCACGGCGGTGCGCCGGGGCAGGTCCCGGCGGCCGGAGGGGTGGAGGTAGGCGTCGGCGCCCTGGCGCAGCACGGCCTCGGTGAAGGCGGCGCGCAGGTCGGCGCGGTTGCGGGTGGCGCCCCAGGCATGGCGCAGCCGTACGCAGTCGATGTCGTTCAGCCGGTCGGCGTGCACGGCCGCGGTGAGTGCCTCCGCGGCGTCGGACTCTCCGGCGTCCCGCAGCTCCGGCCAGTGGGCCAGGGCCGGTCCGGCCTGCGCCGGTCCGGCCTGTGCCGGGGCGGTCCGGGGCCGCTGCGGCCCGGGGTCGCCGCGCCCGAAAAGGAGGCGCAGTTCGGCCGGCCACTGGCCGATCCTGGCGAAGGGCCACACGATCACGGTGCCGATCAGGGCGTAGAGCACGATCGAGACGAGCAGCGCCGCGTAGCGGTTGCCGCCCCCTTGCATCCAGCTGGTCGGGACCGCGGGCAGGATGACGTCGGCGAGCGGGACCCGCCGCGTCCAGACGAGCCAGACGGCGAGTGCCGCGCCGGACGCCGAGAGGGCCAGCCTGGCCCGGCCCAGCCGGGGGCCGGCGAAGTAGCGGAAGACATGGGCCCAGCCGCCGACGCGGGCGGCCCAGAAGCCCAGCCCGAGGACCAGGACCTGGTAGTAGAGGGTGGTGGAGTTGACCACCAGCGTCGGCGCGTCCTCCTTGAGGCCGCCGAAGGACCACCACTCGGGGCCCGTGATGATCTCGATCGGCTTGGACACGTAGGGGACGGCCCGCTCGGTGAGCAGCAGCCACAGCAGGAGCCACAGGGCCATCGTGGCCGCCGGGCCCATCAGCGAGGGGCGCGGCGGCCGCTCGGCGGGCCTCGGGACGTACGCGTACCGCCACACCCCCGGCTCGGTCCTGGGGCGGGGCGCGTCGAGCCACGCGGCCGTGGCCGAGCGGGGGCCCGCGGGCCGGTGCTGCCCGGGGGAGGCCGCGGGCCGCTCCGGGACGGAGGGCGGCCGGGCGGGTGGCGGGACCGCCGGGGGGAACGGGGGCGGGGCGGCGGGCGGCGGACCGGGCGGCATCGCGGGGGGCGGGCCGGCCGGGCGCGGCACGGCGCTCCCGGGCCGGCCGTCGGGCGGCTGCGCGCCCCGCGCGCCCGTGGCGCCGTGCGTGCCTTCGTAGTCCATGAACCGTTGCCCCCTGACCAGCCAGGTCCGACCGCTGCCCGCTCAATCTAGTGCGCGCGCGCGGTGAGTTCAGCAAGGCGCCCGGATGGCGAAGGGCCGAGGGTCTCCACGCGGCGCGCCGCCTTCTGTCCTCGGCGGACAAGGACACGCGCTCCACCACTCCCGATCGGAGCATGCCGGACCCCCGCCCCCACCCATAGCCTGCAGAAAGAGAAGCGTCCGAAACACCCCCAGGAGCCCCGCATGACCGCAATTCCGCAGGAGCGCCGCGTCGTCACGGCCATTCCCGGCCCGAAGTCCGTGGAGCTGCAGGCCCGCCGGCTCGCGGCGGTCGCCGCGGGTGTGGGGTCCACCCTGCCGGTGTTCACCGCCCGCGCCGGCGGCGGGATCATCGAGGACGTGGACGGGAACCGTCTGATCGACTTCGGTTCCGGCATCGCCGTCACGTCCGTCGGCGCCTCCGCCGAGGCCGTCGTGCGCCGCGCGACCGCCCAGCTCGCCGACTTCACGCACACCTGTTTCATGGTCACGCCGTACGAGGGGTACGTCGAGGTCTGCGAGCAGCTCGCCGAGCTCACGCCGGGCGACCACGCGAAGAAGTCCGCGCTGTTCAACTCGGGCGCCGAGGCGGTCGAGAACGCGGTGAAGATCGCCCGTGCCTACACCAAGCGCACCGCGGTCGTCGTCTTCGACCACGGCTACCACGGCCGGACCAACCTCACGATGGCGCTGACGGCGAAGAACATGCCGTACAAGCAGGGCTTCGGCCCGTTCGCGCCCGAGGTCTACCGGGTGCCGGTGGCGTACGGCTACCGCTGGCCGACCGGCGCGGAGAACGCCGGCGCCGAGGCGTCCGCCCAGGCCATCGACCAGATCACCAAGCAGATCGGCGCGGAGAACGTCGCCGCGATCATCATCGAGCCGGTCCTCGGCGAGGGCGGCTTCATCGAGCCGGCGAAGGGCTTCCTCCCGGCGATCGCGCGGTTCGCCGAGGACAACGGCATCGTCTTCGTCGCCGACGAGATCCAGTCCGGCTTCTGCCGCACCGGCCAGTGGTTCGCCTGTGAGGACGAGGGCATCGTCCCGGACCTGATCACGACCGCCAAGGGCATCGCGGGCGGCCTCCCGCTCTCCGCCGTCACCGGCCGCGCCGAGATCATGGACGCCGCGCACGCCGGCGGCCTCGGCGGTACGTACGGCGGAAACCCCGTCGCGTGCGCGGGCGCTCTCGGCGCCATCGAGACGATGCGCGAGCTGGACCTGAACGGGAAAGCGCGGCGCATCGAGGAGGTCATGAAGGGGCGGCTGGCCGAGATGCGGGCGAAGCTGTCCAACGGCGGCCTCATCGGTGACATCCGCGGCCGCGGCGCGATGATCGCGATCGAGCTGGTGAAGGCGGGCACGAAGGACCCGAACCCCGAGGCCGCCGCGCAGCTCGCGAAGGCCTGCCACGCCGAGGGCGTCCTGGTCCTCACCTGCGGCACGTACGGAAACGTCCTGCGCTTCCTGCCGCCGCTGGTGATCGGCGAGGACCTGCTGAACGAGGGCCTCGACGTCCTCGAGCAGGCGTTCGCGGGAGTCTGATCCGTTCGGTCCCCGGAGGCGGCGCGAGGCGTTTTCTCCGGGGATGCCCGCCGCCCGCGTGAGGGCCTGTGAAGAACGTGTGCGGGGGCGATGGCGGGATACCATTCCCGCTGTCGGTCCCCCCACCGTCTGACGTACGGTTTCCGCAGATGAGAGAAACACCCCGCTCGCAGGTGACTGCGGGCGACACCGGGTCGGAGCTTCCCCAGCGCCGTCCTGGTTGTGCCTTCGCGCACACCCCTGGGGCCTCTGGCCCCGGAACTCCTCACCGATCGGATGGCCGCCCGCCCCACACCCCCCGGGGCGCGCGGCACACCGGTCCCCCCGTCCGGCCCGGAACAACCCCCCCTGTCCCGGGCCGGACGGCCCTTTTCCTCTCCGTGGTCTCGGGCCTGTCGGCCCTGTTCGCGCTCACCACGTGGCAGATCGTGGCCGACGGCCCGCTGCGGCGACTGGACGAGCGGGCCGGCCGCGCCCTGGCCGGACACGGTCCGCGGTGGCTCACCGAATTCCTCGCCGATCTCGGCAACCCGCAGATCGCGCTCCCGGTCCTCGGCTGCGCGGTCCTCTGGTCGTTGACGCGTGGAGAGCGCCGCGTTCCCACCGCCGCCGCCCTGACCATGGCCGCGGTGCCGCTGCTCGTCGTGCCGCTGAAGGACTGGATCGCCCGTCCGGGGCCGCTGACCGATGCCACCGGCTACTACCCGTCGGGTCATGCCGCGACCTCCGCGGTCGCGTACGGCGCCACGGCCCTCCTGCTCGCCCCGTACGTGCGGCGCGCGTGGATGATGCCCGTCGCCGCCGTCCTGCTGACGGTGGCGACGGGCATCGGTCTGGTGCTCCGCGGTTACCACTGGCCGCTCGACGTGGCCGCCGGCTGGTGTCTGTGCGGAGTGCTGCTGGTGGCCCTGGGGGTGCTCAGCCGCCGAAGTAGGCGTCGAAGTTCCTCGAGAACTCCCAGTTGTTGAAGCGGTCCCAGTTGACGGACCAGGTCATCAGCCCGCGCAGTCCCGGCCACGTGCCGTGCGTGGCGTAGGAGCCGCAGTCGGTCTTCTTCGTCAGGCAGTTCAGCGCCTTGGTGACCTCGGCGGGCGAGGTGTGGCCGTTGCCCGCCTGGGTGGAGGCCGGCAGACCGATCGCGATCTGGTCGGGACGCAGGCCGGGGAAGATCTTCGTCTGATCGCCCGCGACGGGGAACCCGGTCAGCATCATGTCGGTCATCGCGATGTGGAAGTCGGCGCCGCCCATGGAGTGGTACTGGTTGTCCAGACCCATGATGGAGCCCGAGTTGTAGTCCTGGACGTGCAGCAGGGTGAGGTCGTCGCGCAGCGCGTGGATCACCGGCAGGTAGGCCCCGGCCCGCGGGTCCTGGCCGCCCCACGGCCCGGAGCCGTAGTACTGGTAGCCGAGCTGCACGAAGAAGGTCTCCGGGGCCATGGTGAGGACGAACTTCGCCCCGTACTTGGCCTTGAGGGTCTTCACCGCGGAGATCAGGTTGACGACGACGGGCGTGGTGGGGTTCCGGAAGTCGGTGTCGCCGGTGTTCAGCGAGAGGGAGTGGCCCTCGAAGTCGATGTCCAGGCCGTCCAGGCCGTACTCGTCGATGATCTTGCTGACCGAGGAGACGAAGGTGTCACGCGCGGCGGTGGTGGCGAGCTGTACCTGGCCGTTGGCGCCGCCGATCGAGATCAGCACCTTCTTGCCGGCGGCCTGCTTGGCCTTGATGGCCGCCTTGAACTCGGCCGCCGATTCGACATTGGGGCATTCGGCGACCGGGCAGAGCGAGAAGCGGATGTCGCCGGAGGTGACGGAGGTCGGCTCGCCGAAGGCCAGGTCGATGACGTCCCAGGAGTCGGGGACGTCCGCCATCCGGGTGTAGCCGGAGCCGTTCGCGAAGCTGGAGTGCAGGTAGCCGACGAGCGCGTGGGCCGGCAGGTCCGTGCTGCCGCCTCCGCCGCCTCCCGCCGTGGTGGTGGCGGAGACCGCCGCTGACTTCGCGGACTCACCCGCTTCGTTGGTGGCCGAGACCTGGAAGCTGTACGCGGTCGAGGCGGTCAGGCCCGTCACGGTCGCCGAGGTGCCGGTGGTGGAGAGGACCTTCGTACCGCCCCGGTAGACGTTGTAGCCGGTGGCGCCCGTGGCGGCCGTCCAGGACAGCGGCACCGAGGACGAGGTGGGCGTGCCGGCCTTGAGGCCCGCGGGGGTCGCCGGGAGCACGACCGGGTCGCCGCCGGGGCCGACGAGGGTGAGGTCGTCGGCGTAGTAGGCGGGGGTGCCGTACCAGCCGTGCGTGTACACGGTGACCGAGGTGGTGGACGGCCCGGTGGTGAACGTGGTGGTGAGCCGCTGCCAGCCCGGGGCGGACTGCGTCCAGGTGGAGACGTCCGTCGTACCGGTGCCCTCCGCGCCCAGGTAGACATAGCTGCCCTGCACCCACGCGCTCAGCGTGTAGGTGGATCCCGGCCTGACCGTCACGGCCTGGGAGCACTTGGCGTTGTCCTGGCCGGCCGGGGTGGCCTTCAGGGCCGAACTGCCCGCGTGTACGGGCGTGCTGACGACCGCTCCGCTGCCGCCCGTACAGTTCCAGCCGCTCAGGCCGGACTCGAAGGTGCCGTTGCGCGCCAGATCGGCGTCGGCGGCTGCGGCGCCGGGAGCCGTGGCGGCCAGCCCGCCGACAGCCAGCAGGGCCGTCGAGAAGGCGGCCAGAATTCCGGTCATGCGGGCGGGGGGTCCCGTGCGTTCCACAACGGCCTCCGTGCAGGGGGGAATGAGGTGTGGCGCACAACATGGTCCAGACCAATCAGGTTGTCAAGACCTCTGGCACCGCCGCCCCTTCCCCTCCGGCGTCCCGCCCCCTATCCCCTGCCTCGCGCCGCGGCCTCGTGCATCGCCAGTTCCAGCAGGGTGGCGTCGGTGAGCGTTCCGGACCCGTCCGGCGGGATCAGCCAGCGCACCCCGCCGCCGGCGGCGGCCCGCCCCGGGTGGGGGACGACGATCCAGGTGCCCCGGCCCGCACCCCGTACCCCCGTGCCCGCCCAGCGGGCGACCGTGCCCGGCGGCACGAAGAAGCCCGTGCGGGCGTCGCCGAAGTCGGAGAGGACCGGTCCCGGCCGGTCGATGAGGCGGGTCAGCACGTCGAGCGTCGGCCGGCCCAGCTCCCCCGGAAGAATCAGCACGTCCCAGCGCCTGCCGGCGGGAAGGAGTGCGGTCCCTCGCGGATCGCACTCCCATTCCCACCGGCAGGCGTCCGGATCCTGCGCCACCGACGCAAGCCACTCGACTGCCGCCTCGACCCCCGTGCCCGCCATGTCCGGCCTCCACTCCGTGTGGCACCGGCGGGAGTCGCCGGTGCGTCCACCCGGTAGAGAGGGGCCGGGCCGTTCCCTTACGCGGGTTCGGCTTCCGATCGGCAGTGAGCTGGGTCACGAGGGAGCGGGCCGCGGCTCAGCTGTCGAAGCCGAGGCCCAAGCGGTCCATCGTCCGCAGCCACAGATTGCGGTGGCCGCCGTTGCTGTCCGCCCTGGCCAGCGACCGCTTCGTCAGCTCGATCCCGGCCCACGCGAGAGGTTCCGGCGGGAACGGCATCGGCTTGGTCCGCACCATCTCCAGCGCGGTCCGTACGGTCCGCTCGCCCGCCAGCAGGTCGAGCATGACATCGGCGCCGAAACGAGTGGCTCCGACCCCGAGTCCGGTGAATCCGGCGGCGTAGGCGACCCGGCCCTGATGGGCCGTTCCGAAGAACGCGGAGAAGCGGGAACAGGTGTCGATCGCACCGCCCCAGGCATGACTGAAACGCACGCCCGACAATTGCGGGAAACACTCGAAGAACTGTCCGGCGAGTTTCAGGAACGTCTCGGGCCGCTGGTCCAGTTCCGCGCTGAGCCGGCCGCCGTACGGATAGATCGCGTCATATCCACCCCACAGGATCCGGTTGTCCGCGGAAAGCCGGAAGTAGTGGAACTGATGGGCGCTGTCCCCCAGTCCCTGCCGGTTCTTCCAGCCGATGGCGGCGAGCTGGTCCTCGGTGAGCGGCTCGGTCATCAGCGCGTAGTCGTAGACCGGGACGGTGTACGGGCGGACCCGCTTCACGAGCGAGGGGAAGATGTTCGTGCCCAGGGCGACGCGGCGGGCGAGGACCTTCCCGTACGGCGTGCGGACCGCCATTCCGGTTCCGGTTCGGGCCAGTTCCAGTCCGCGGGTGTGCTCGTAGATCCGCACCCCGAGATCGAGACAGGCCTGCTTCAGGCCCCAGACCAGCTTGGCCGGATGCAGCATCGCGACACCCCTCCGGTCCCACAGGCCACCCAGGAAAGTCGGCGAGTCGACTTCTGCGCGCAGGGCGTCCCGGTCGAGGAACTCGACCCCGCCGAAGCCGTGCCGCTCGGTTTCCTGGTGCCATTCCCGCAGCTCATCGAGCTGGTGGGGCTGGGTGGCGACATCGATCTCGCCGGTGCGCTCGAAGTCGCAGTCGATGGAGTAGCGGGCCACGGCCTCCTCGATGGCGTCCAGGTTGCGCGCGCCCAGCTCCTCCAGCTTCTTGATCTCGTCCGGCCAGCGCTCCACTCCGTTGGGCAGGCCGTGGGTGAGGGAGGCGGCACAGAACCCGCCGTTGCGGCCCGAGGCGGCCCAGCCCGTCTCGCGCCCCTCGATCAGGACGACATCGCGTTCCGGTTCACGCTCCTTGGCGAGCAGCGCGGTCCACAGTCCGCTGTAGCCGCCGCCGATGACGAGGAGATCGCAGTGCTCGTCACCGGTGAGCGCGGGAAGCGCCTCGGGCCGGCCGGGGTCGTCCAGCCAGAACGACACCGGCTTCGCGTCGGAGAGTGATCGTGCGGCCGTACGCATGGCAGCTGGGGCCATGGTTTCCAACTCCTTCGGAATTTCAGGGTCGTGCGTTCTTCCGCCGGTTGGTGATCAGCTGACCGGCGAGAACCACCAGGACCGCGATGACGAACATCGCCGTCCCGATGACGTTGATCTGTACGGGCGTGCCGCGCTGCGCCGAACCCCAGACGAACATGGGGAAGGTCACCGTGGAGCCCGCGTTGAAATTGGTGATGATGAAATCGTCGAAGGAGAGCGCGAAGGCGAGCAGCGCGCCCGCGGCGATTCCGGGCGCGGCGATCGGCAGGGTCACCCGCAGGAAGGTCTGCACCGGCCCGGCGTACAGATCGCGGGCCGCCTCCTCCAGTCTCGGATCCATCGACATGACGCGCGCCTTGACCGCCGTCACGACGAAGCTGAGGCAGAACATGATGTGCGCGATGAGGATCGTCCAGAAGCCCAGTCGCGCCCCCATGTTGAGGAACAGCGTGAGCAGCGAGGCGGCCATGACGACCTCGGGCATCGCCATCGGCAGGAAGATCAGCGAGTTGATCGCGCCGCGTGCCCGGAAGCGGTAGCGGACCAGGGCGAACGCGATCATCGTGCCGAGCACGGTCGCGCCGACCGTGGCCCAGACGGCGATCTGGAGCGAGAGCGAGAGCGAGCCGCACAGGTCGGCGACCCCGCAGGGGTCCTTCCAGGCGTCCACCGAGAAGCGCTGCCAGGAGTAGTTGAACCGCCCGTTGGGCTTGTTGAAGGAGAACACCATCACGACGATGTTCGGAAGGATCATGTAGGCGAGGGTCAGCAGACCCGCGATGACGATCAGATGGCGTCGCAGCCAGCGCAGTACGGGCATCAGACCAGGTCCTCCGTCCCGGAGCGGCGGATGTAGACGGTGACCACGATCAGGACGACCGCCATGAGGATGAACGAGAGCGCGGCCGCCGTCGGATAGTCGAGGACGCGCAGGAACTGGGTCTGGATGACGCTGCCGACCATCTTCGTGTCGGTGGAGCCCAGCAGTTCCGCGTTGACGTAGTCACCGCTGGCCGGGATGAAGGTCAGCAGGGTTCCGGAGACCACGCCGGGCATGGAGAGCGGGAACGTCACCTTGCGGAAGGTGGTGGCGGGGGTGGCGTACAGGTCCCCCGCGGCCTCGTGCAGCCGGCCGTCGATGCGCTCCAGCGAGGTGTACAGCGGCAGGATCATGAACGGCAGGAAGTTGTACGTGAGACCGCACACCACCGCCATCGGGGTGGCCAGCACCCGGTTGTTCTCGGTCCAGCCGAGCCAGCTGGTGACGTCCAGGACGTGCAGCGTGTTCAGTACGTCGACGACCGCGCCGCCGTCCGCGAGGATCGTCTTCCAGGCGAGCGTACGGATGAGGAAGCTGGTGAAGAACGGGGCGATGACCAGCACCAGCACCAGGTTGCGCCAGCGGCCGGCCTTGAACGCGATGAGGTAGGCGAGCGGGTAGCCGAGCAGCAGGCACAGGATCGTCGCGGTGCCCGCGTACAGCAGGGACCGGATGAACTGCGGGTAGTAGTCGGCCAGCGCGTCCCAGTACGTCCGGAAGTGCCAGGTGACCTCGAACCCCTTCTCCAGGGAGCCCGTCTGTACCGAGGTGGAGGCCTGGTAGACCAGCGGCAGGGCGAAGAAGACGACGAGCCACAGGATGCCGGGGAGCAGCAGCCAGTACGGGACGAGGCGCTTGCGGGTGGAGGGCTTGCGCACTTCCGGCTCGGTGGCGGGGGCCGGTGGTGCCTCCTTGGTCAGGCTCACGCCACGTCCTCCACCGTCTCCACACCGGCGTCGATGTCCTGGGCGGCGTCCAGGCCGAAGGTGTGCGCCGGATTCCAGTGCAGGACGACCTCGGCCCCGGGGGTGAGGCCTGTGCGGGATTCGACGTTCTGCTCGTACACGTGCAGCGCCTTGCCCGCCGGGCTCTCGACGACGTACTGCGTACTGACGCCGATGAAGCTGGAGTCGACGATCCTTCCGGTGACCCGGTTACGGCCCTCCGGTATCGCGTCGGCCTCGTCGGCGCGCGCGAGCGAGATCTTCTCCGGGCGGATGCCGAGCAGCAGCTTGCCGCCGTTCTCGGTCGGCCCCGCGCACCGGTCGGAGGGCAGCCGCAGCTTGCCGCCGCCGGCCGCCACGACGGTGTCCGTGCCCGTGGCGACGACCTCGCCCTCGATCAGGTTGGAGGTGCCCAGGAAGTTGGCGACGAACGTGGTCCGCGGGTTCTCGTACAGATCGGCGGGGGCGCCGAGCTGTTCTACCCGGCCGGCGTTCATCACCGCCACGGTGTCGGCCATGGTCATGGCCTCCTCCTGGTCGTGGGTGACGTGGATGAACGTGATGCCGACCTCGGTCTGGATGCGCTTGAGTTCGAGCTGCATCTGGCGGCGCAGCTTGAGGTCGAGGGCGCCGAGCGGTTCGTCGAGCAGCAGCACCTGCGGGTGGTTGATCAGGGCGCGGGCGACGGCGACGCGCTGCTGCTGGCCGCCGGAGAGCTGGTGGGGCTTGCGCTTGGCGAAGTCGCCGAGCTGGACGAGCTCCAGCATGTCCTCGACCTGCTTCTTCACCGATTTGATGCCGCGCCGGCGCAGGCCGAAGGCGACGTTCTCGGCGATGTCCAGGTGGGGGAAGAGCGCATAGCTCTGGAAGACCGTGTTGACGGGCCGCTTGTACGGGGGCAGGCCGGTGATGTCGCGGCCGCCGAGGGTGACGGTGCCGGTGGTCGCCTCCTCCAGGCCCGCGATCATCCGCAGGGTGGTGGTCTTGCCGCAGCCGGACGCGCCGAGCAGCGCGAAGAAGGAGCCCTGCGGGACGGTCAGATCGAGCGGCCGGACGGCGGCGAAGGAGCCGTACGTCTTGCTGATCCCGGTGAGGCGGACGTCGCCGCCTGTCTGCTGCTGTGTCATGGATCGCAGTCCCAGTGGTGTCAGAGGGAGATCAGGGGAGATCAGGGGTGATCGCGGGAGGAGGGGCGGGACGTCAGGCGCCGATGAGCTTGGCGAACTTCTCCTCGTACGCCGTCTCTTCCTCGGAGGTGAGGGAGCGGAAGGCGTGCGACTTCGCGGCCATCGCCTTGTCCGGGAGGATCAGCGTGTTGGCGGCCATCGCCTCGTCGATGCGGGCGAGTTCCTCGCGGACCCCGTCGACCGGGCAGACGTAGTTGATGTACGCGGCGAGCTGGGCGGCGACCGGGGGCTCGTAGTAGTAGTCCATGAGCTTCTCGGCGTTGGTCTTGTGCCGTGCCCCCGCCGGGATCAGCATGTTGTCGCTGGAGGTGATGTATCCGGCGGCCGGGATGGCGAACTTGATGTCCGGGTTGCCGGCCTGGAGCTGGATGATGTCGCCGGCCCAGGCGACACAGGCGGCGATGTCGCCCTTGTCGAGGTCGGCCGTGTAGTCGTTGCCGGTGAAGCGGCGTATCTGGTTCTTGTCGACGCCCTTCTGGATCCGGCCTATCGCGGCGTCGTAGTCGGCGTCCGTGAACTTCCCCGGGTCCTTGCCCATGTCGAGCAGGGTCATCCCGACGGAGTCGCGCATCTCGGAGAGGAAGCCGACCCGGCCCTTGAGCGTGGGGTCGTCGAGCAGCTGCGTCACGGAGTCGACCTTGCGGCCGCCGGTCGCCTTGGAGTTGTACGCGATGACGGTCGGGATGCCCGTCCAGGGGTAGGAGTGGGCGCGGCCGGGGTCCCAGTCGGGGGTGCGGAACTGGGGCGAGAGGTTGGCGAAGGCGTGCGGCAGGTTCGCCGGGTTCAGCTTCTGGGCCCAGCCGAGCCGGATGATGCGGGCGGCCAGCCAGTCGGTGACGATGATCAGGTCGCGGCCGGTGTCCTGGCCGGCCGCCAGCTGCGGCTGGATCTTCCCGAAGAACTCGACGTTGTCGTTGATGTCCTCGGTGTACTTCACCGTGATCCCGGTGCGTTTCGTGAACGCGTCCAGGGTGGGGCGGTGCTTCTCGTCCTCACTGACGTCCATGTACTCGGTCCAGTTGGAGAAGTTGATCCGCTTCTCCTTGGCCGAATGGTCGTCCGAGGCCGCCGCGCCGCCCTCCCGTTTGGCGGGCGGGATGCCGCACGCGCTCAGCGTCCCCAGACCGCCGAGCGCCAGCGCGCCCAGGCCAGAGGCGCGCAGCATCGACCGGCGGGTGAGGGCCCCCCTGCCGTTGGTCAGACTCCGTCGCATCGCGGCCAGCTGGGCCGCCGAGAGGCGCTCGGGCTCGTAACTCTCCATACGCGTTGCCCTTCCGGGTGGGTGTGCGGCCGGACCGGCCGGGTCATCGGTCCCCGAAGACCGTGCGGTGCCAGTCCTTCCGGGCGACCGCGGTGTTGTCGTACATGACGTGCTTGACCTGCGTGTACTCCTCGAAGGAGTACGACGACATGTCCTTGCCGAAGCCGCTGGCCTTGTATCCGCCGTGCGGCATCTCGCTGATGATCGGGATGTGGTCGTTGATCCACACGCAGCCCGCCTTGATCTCGCGGGTGGCGCGTCCCGCGCGGTACAGGTCG
This sequence comes from Streptomyces sp. NPDC005803, assembly GCF_040630435.1. Lineage (NCBI taxonomy): Bacteria > Bacillati > Actinomycetota > Actinomycetes > Kitasatosporales > Streptomycetaceae > Streptomyces > Streptomyces sp. NPDC005803. The sequence continues at coordinate 76,109 of NZ_JBEXXO010000025.1, forward strand.
CGGCTCCAGGCGGAGGCGGCGAGTCCGTAGGGGGTGTCGTTGGCCAGCGCGATGCCCTCGTCGTCGGTGTCGAAGGGCAGCACGACCAGGACCGGGCCGAAGATCTCGGACTGGACGATCTCGCTGTCCTGCGCGGCCCCGGTGATCAGGGTCGGCCGGTAGTAGGCCCCGTCCGCCAGTTCGCCGCCGGGCGCCTCGCCGCCGGTGACGACGGTGGCGTAGGCGCGGGCGCGGTCGACGAAGCCGGCGACCCGGTCGCGCTGGGCGTGGCTGATCAGCGGGCCGAGGTCGGTCCGGGGGTCGAACGGGTCGCCGAGCCGGACGGTCTCCATCAGCGCGGCGACGCCCTGGACGAAGGCGTCGTGGAGCGGGCGCTGGACGTAGGCGCGGGTGGCGGCCGTGCAGTCCTGGCCGGTGTTGATGAGGGATCCCGCGACGGCTCCGTTGACCGCGGCCTCCAGGTCGGCGTCGTCGAAGACCACGAAGGGGGCCTTGCCGCCGAGTTCGAGGTGGAGGCGCTTGACGGTGGAGGTGGCGATCTCCGCCACGCGCTTGCCGACGGCCGTGGAGCCGGTGAACGAGGTCATCACGACGTCCGGGTGGCCGACGAGGTGTTCGCCCGCGTCCTTGCCCGCGCCGGTGACGACGTTGATCACGCCGTCCGGGATGCCTGCCTCGGTGGCCGCCTGCGCGAACATCAGCGAGGTCAGGGGGGTGATCTCGGCGGGCTTGAGCACGATGGTGTTGCCGGCGGCGATGGCCGGGAGGACCTTCCAGGCGGCCATCTGGAGCGGGTAGTTCCAGGGGGCGATGGAACCGATGACACCGATCGCCTCACGTCGTACGTACGAGGTGTGGTCGCCGTCGTACTCACCGGCGGACTTCCCCTCCAGATGGCGGGCGGCGCCGGCGAAGAAGGAGGTGTTGTCGACCGTGCCGGGGACGTCGAACTCGGTGGAGAGCTTGAGCGGCTTGCCGCACTGGAGGGACTCCGCGTACGCGAAGTCGTCCGCCTGCTCGGCGAGGACGGCGGCGAAGCGGTGCATGGCCTCGGACCGCTCGGCCGGAGTGGCTCCGGACCAGCCGGGGAACGCCTCGCGCGCCGCGGCGACCGCCGCGTCCACGTCGGCGGTCCCGGCCAGCTCGTAGGTGTGGACGGTGTCGCCGGTGGCCGGATTCACGACCGCGTGCCTGCGCCCTGATGTGCCGGACCGCAGTCTTCCGCCGATGTACTGCGCGCCGTCCGCGAAACGGTCCTGTACCTGGAAGCTGTTGCCCATCACGCTCTCCTCCGCCGCTGCCCCGCAGACCGGGGGCGGCGTAGCTTCTGCTCGATTTGAGTGCCGATCCTGACAGAGGGGACTGAGCCCAACAAGTGATTCCGTTGTTGCCTTTTGGTTACGCGACGGAATCTGTCGACCATGTGTCGCGTCGTCCGGGAATTACCCGTACGGAGTGTCAGTGGCGGATGCCACACTCACCTGTCATGGAACACATCGGGGATGTCCGGGATGTCGGTGCGCTCGTGTCGCGGGCCGGCGGGGGCGACAGGGTGAAGTACCTGCTGTTCTGGGGACACCGCCCGCGCCCGGACGGCCGGATCGGTGCGAGCTGCCTCAGTCAGTGGTGGCCGTCGCCGTTCACGGTCGACGGGGTGACGTACGCGTCGGCCGAGCACTGGATGATGAGCGGCAAGGCGAGGCTGTTCGGTGACGCGGAGGCCGCGGAGCGGGCGGTGACGGCCAAGAGCCCCGCCGAGGCGAAGAAGGTGGGCCGGCTGGTCCGCGGTTTCGACGCCGCCCTCTGGGAGCGCGAGCGGTACGACCTGGTGGTGGCCGGCAGCGTCCACAAGTTCGGCCAGAACCCGGAGCTGGGCGGCTTCCTGCTGGGCACGGGGGACCGGGTGCTGGTGGAGGCGAGCCCGATGGACCGGATCTGGGGCATCGGGCTCGCGGCGGACGATCCGCGTGCGGAGGATCCGGCGACGTGGCGGGGCCTGAATCTGCTGGGGTTCGCGCTGATGGAGGCCCGGGCCGCGCTGCGGGACGAGGGGACGGCATAGGAAACGGCCCGTGGGGCCGCGGGGTGTGCCCCACGGCCCCACGGGCCGCTGACCGTCCGGCCGCTATCGGGCGGCGCCCGGTACCGGAGTCGTCATCGCGCGTCGTCGACGACCAGGGACGTTCCGTAGGTGTCGTCATACGTGCCGTCGTCGAACTCGTCCGCGTGCGAGACGAAGAGCCAGATGAGGCCTCCGATGATGATGACGCCGATGGCTATCCCTATCGACCCCAGGATGACCCCGGCCAGCGCCTGCCCGCCGTTGTCCGCCTCACCGCGTCCGGCCCGCTTGCGGCCGATGATGCCGAAGATCAGCGCGAGCGTCCCCAGGACGACACTGGGGATGCCGTAGACGCAGAAGAGGCAGATGGCCAGGATCCCCAGCACCATCGCCGCCGTGCCCATGCCGTTCGACGGCCCGGTCGCTCCCCATACGGGCTGACCGCCGTAGCCCGGGTAGCCGCCGTACTGCGGGGCCTGCGGGGCCGGGTAGCCGTACTGCGACTGCGGCGGGGCCGGGTAGCCGTACTGACCCACGGGCTGCGGGGCCGCCGGCCCGGGGCCGTTCGGTCCGAGCGGCGGTGGCGGCACCGGCCCGGGGCCCTGCCAGGGATCGGCGACGGCCGGCTGCCCCTGGTCGGGGGGACCGTAACCGACGGTGGGCGCCGGGCCCGTCCCCGCACTCGGCGCCGATATGACCGTCTGCTGGTCGTGCACCGCCGACGGGCGGGGATCCACGGGCGCGCCGTCCGGCTGCGGGCGGGGATCCACGGGGTTCTTGTCCAACGGCACCTTGTTGTCCGGTGGAGCCCACGGATCGCGCGGCGCGGACCCGTCCGCGGGGCGTTCTGAGCTGTCTGGCATGGGCCTCCCCCATCGTGATGCCCGTCATGCTACGGGCCGCCCCCGTCTTACGATGACTCCCGTCCCCTGCCCGGTCCCCGACGTACCGGGCCCCGCGCCACTCCCGTCCCCGGAGGAACCGATGACCGACCTGCACCCCTTCATCGCGGGGCTGCCCAAGGCCGAGCTCCATGTCCACCATGTCGGTTCGGCCTCGCCCCGCATCGTCGCCGAACTGGCCGCTCACCACCCCGACTCCAAGGTCCCCACCGACCCCGAGGCGCTGGCCGACTACTTCTCCTTCACCGACTTCGGCCACTTCATCGACGTGTACCTCTCGGTCGTCGACCTGATCCGTAACCCGGAGGACGTCCGTCTGCTGACGTTCGAGGTCGCCCGCGACATGGCGCGCCAGAACATCCGTTACGCGGAACTGACCGTCACCCCGTTCTCCTCCACCCGCCGCGGCATCCCCGAGCAGGCCTTCATGGAAGCCATAGAGGACGCCCGCAAGGCCGCCGAGTCCGAACTCGGGGTCGTCCTGCGCTGGTGCTTCGACATTCCCGGCGAGGCCGGTCTCATGGCCGCCGAGGAGACCACCCGGCTCGCCGTGGACCTGCGGCCGGAGGGGCTCGTCTCCTTCGGCCTCGGCGGCCCCGAGATCGGCGTGGGCCGGCCGCAGTTCAAGCCCTACTTCGACCGGGCGATCGCCGAGGGCCTGCACTCCGTGCCGCACGCCGGGGAGACCACGGGACCGCAGACCGTCTGGGACGCGCTGACCTCGCTGCGCGCCGAGCGCATCGGCCACGGCACCAGTTCGGTGCGCGACCCGAAGCTGCTGGCCCATCTCGCCGAGCACCGCATCGCGCTGGAGGTGTGCCCCACCTCCAACATCGCGACCCGGGCGGTCGCCGACATCGAGCAGCACCCGGTCAGGGAGATGGTGGAGGCCGGTGTCCTGGTCACCATCAACAGCGACGACCCGCCCATGTTCGGCACCGACCTCAACAACGAGTACGGGGTGGCCGCCCGCCTCCTGGACCTCGACGAGCGAGGTCTCGCCGCGCTCGCGAAGAACGCCGTCGAGGCGTCCTTCCTCGACGCGGCCGGCAAGCGCACGCTGTCCGCGGAGATCGACACGTACACGGCGAACTGGCTGGAGCGCATCGGCCGGTGACCCCTCGGTGGTGACAATGGCCCCATGACCACCGCCGCCACCCCTGTCACCGCCGTCGCCCACCGCGGCGATCCGTACCGTGTCCGTGAGAACACCCTGCCCTCGATCCGCTCCGCCCTCGAACGGGGGGCGGACGCGGTCGAGGTCGATGTCCGGGTCACCCGAGACGGAGTTCCGGTCCTGCTGCACGACGCCACTTTGGAGCGGCTGTGGGGTCATGACCTGCGGCTGGACCGGCTCACCCATCAGGAGCTGACCGGGCTGACCGGGGGCGCGGTGCCGACCCTGCGCGAGGCGCTGCTCGCCGCCGGGGCGCACCGCGTCATGCTCGATCTGCCGGGCTCCACCGACGCGTCCGTACGGACGACCGTGGGTGTGGTCCGCGAGTGCGGGGCCGGTGAGCGTGTCTACTACTGCGCGGGGCCCGAGGCGATGCTGAGGGTGCGGGCGGCCGACCCGTCCGCCGAGATCGCGATGACCTGGACGACGCTCGCGCCGCCCCGGGCGCCGCTGCTGGAGGCGGTGCGGCCGCGCTGGCTGAACTACCGGTTCGGCCTGGTGAGCCGGGAGCTGACGGACCGCAACCACCGGGACGGGCTGCTGGTGTCGGCGTGGACGGCGGACACCGGCCGCACGATGCGCCGGCTGATCCGGCAGGGCGTGGACTCCATCACCACCAACCGGATCGACGTCCTGCACAAGGTCATCCGCAACTCCGGGGACACTGAAGGGGCTTGACCGGTCCGGCATCATGGACGGGAGCGCCTCGCCCCGATCCCGGGCCGCCACCAAGGAGCCAGACGTGACCGCCCCCCGCAGCAACGCCCCTTTGGTCCGGGTCACTTCCGGCGTGTCCCGCGACGCCCGCGTCCACCACCACCGGCCCGGCGGCAAGGGCCACGTCCCGGTGGGCCGGGCGGCGGGCGAGCGGGTGGGGGCGGCCCCACATGCCGCACCCGACGCCCCCGGCGCGTCCACCGGCCACGACCCGGCCGTCTTGGCGCGAAAGCCCTGACGGCGCCGCCCCGATGCGCCTACGAGACATCACGGCCCGCGCGCGGCGGGCCGGCCCCCGCACCGTCGACCTGCTCATCGCGCTGCTGGTCCAGGCGGCGGTGACCATGCCGTTCGTCGTCCCGCGCGCCCCGGAACTGCCGGACGCGACATGGACGGCGTACGGACTGACCACCCTGATGGTGCTGCCCCTGGTCGCCCGACGCCGGGCGCCGGTCACGGTCCTCATCATCGTGCTCGCGGTCGGCGCTGTGTACCGGTTCGCCGTCGAGGGGCCGGGGCAGCCACTCCCGTACACCGGCCTCGTGGCGTTCTACACGGTGGCCGAACTCTCCTCGCCGCCGAAGCGGACCGTGATCGCGATGCTCACCGCGCTGGCGGTGCTGGTCTCGGTCGGGCTCGACAGCGACGCCCTGCGGGAGCTCCTCTTCTCCCTCTTCGTGTTCGGCGCGGCCTACGCCTTCGGCCGGTTCGCCGTGACGCGCAAGGCCTATCTGCGGGCGGTGGAGGACCGGGCGCGTCATCTGGAGCTGACGCACCGCATCGAGGCGGAGCAGGCCGCGGCCCGCGAACGGGCCCGGATCGCCCGGGAGATGCACGACATCCTGTCCCATGCGGTGAGCCTGATGATCGTGCAGGCGGAGGCCGGACCGGTGGCGGTGCGCACGGCGCCGGAGCGTGCGGAGGCGGCCTTCGACGCGATCTCGGAGACGGGCCGCGACGCGATGGTGCAGCTGCGCCACATGCTCGGTGTACTGCGCGAGGACGCGGGCTCACCGGACGCGCCGCGCGAGCCGCAGCCCGCGCTGGACGGGCTGCCCGGCCTGGTGGAACGGGTCCGCGCGGGCGGTCCCGCGGTCTCGTACGAGGTCACGGGCACCCCCCGGCCGCCCGGCCTGGCGGTCGAGGCCACGGTCTACCGGATCGTGCAGGAGGCCCTGACGAACGTGGTCAGGCATGCGGACGCGACCTCGGTACGGGTGCGGCTGGAGCACGGGCCCGACGCGCTGACCCTCACGGTCACCGATGACGGACGCGGCCCCGGGGGCGGTTCCGGGCTCGGGCTCACCGGCATCCGGGAGCGCGCCGCCGCGCACGGCGGCACGGCCCGCACCGGTCCCGGCCCGGACGGCCGGGGCTTCCGGGTCGGAGTGACGATTCCGCACCCGCTGCCGGCCCCGGAACGAGGACGACGAGGAGGAGTGGGACAGTGACGATCCGCGTGGTGGTGGCCGATGACCAGGAGCTGGTGCGCAGCGGCTTCGCGATGATCCTGGACGCGCAGCCGGACATCGAGGTGGTGGCCGAGGCCGGCGACGGCGCCGCGGCGGTCGAGGCGGTGCGGCGGCTGGCTCCCGAGGTGGCGCTGCTCGACATCCGGATGCCCGGCACGGACGGCATCGAGGCCTGCCGCGCCATCACGTCCGGCAGTGACTGCCGGACGGTCATGCTGACCACGTTCGACTCGGACGAGTACGTCTACGAGGCGCTGCACGCGGGTGCGAGCGGTTTCCTCCTCAAGGACGTGCGCCGGGACGACCTGGTGCACGCGGTACGGGTGGTGGCGGCCGGGGACTCGCTGCTGGCGCCTTCGGTGGCCCGCCGGCTGGTCGCCGCGTACACCTCCCGGCCGCCGGCCGCGGCGGTGGACCCGTCGGCGCGCCTGGACGTGCTGACCACGCGGGAACACGAGACGTTGCTCCATCTGGCGCGCGGGCTGTCGAACGCGGAGATCGCGGCCGCGCTGGTCGTGAGCGAGCACACGGTGAAGACGCACGTCGGCAACGTGCTGTCCAAGCTGGGCCTGCGCGACCGGATCCAGGCGGTGATCTGCGCGTACGAATGCGGTGTCGTCTCTCCCTCCGCCGAGGGAGGGCCCGGGGCCTCCTCCCCCGCACAGGGGAGGAGGTCTCCCTCCGGGAAACCCCCGCACGGGTGATCCGCCGGGGCGCTCGGATCAACAGGATGGATTCCGAAAGCAGTTGAGGACTCCACCGGAATCCACGCCCAGGAGGCACCGGACATGAACGCCCGTACGTCCCGCACAGCCATCGCAGCCGCCCTGCTCCTCGGCCTCGCCGCGGGCCCCGTCGCACCGGCCATGGCGGCGGCCGCCTCCCCGGCGGCGGGCCGGGCCGCCCAGCGGTCGCCGAGCGTCGGAGCACCGGAGGCCGAGGCGCTGCGGGCCGCGATCAGCGGGCTCCCGTCGGACGACGCCACGGCCGCACTGGTGCGCGTCTCGGGCACCGGGGGTGTCTGGCGGGGCAGCGCCGGCGTCCACGACCTGGCGTCAGGGCGGCCGGCGGACCCGGCCGGGCGCTTCCGGGTCGGTTCGGTGACCAAGGTGTTCACGGCGGCCGTGGTGCTCCAGCTGGCCGGCGAGGGCAGGATCGCTCTGGACCGTCCGGCCCGGCACTACCTGCCGGACCTGATCCCGGCGGCGTACGGGAAGGTCACGGTGCGCCAGCTGCTGAACCACACGAGCGGCATCCCGTCCGTGGACCCGGGCAACGGCGACACGCTGGAGGACTGGTACGCGCACCGCTTCGACCTGATCGACCCGGCGGACGTCGTGCGCACGGCCACGGCACACCGGCCTGACTTCGCGCCCGGCACCCAGCAGCACTACGCCAACATCGGCTACACCGTGGCGGGCCTGCTCATCGAGCGGGTCACCGGTGACTCGTACGCCTCGCAGGTCTCGCGCCGCGTCCTGGAGCCGCTGCGGCTGAAGGACACCTACTTCCCGGGCGACGATCCGTCGATACGCGGCCGGCACAACCACGGCTACCAGGTCTTCGGCACGGATGACGAGCTCCGCGACGTGACGGTCTGGGGGGCGAGCGACGCCTGGGCGGCGGGGGACCTGATCTCGACCACCGCCGATCTGGAGCGGTTCACCCGGGCGCTGTTCGGCGGGCGGCTGGTGCGTGGCCCGCTGCTGGAGGAAATGTTCACGCTCCCCGACGCCTCGGTGCGGGAGTACGGCACGGGCAAGCCCGCCGCCTTCAGCGCGGGTCTCTCCGTGATGACGCTGGGCGGACGCGAGGTCTGGGGCAAGACGGGTGGCCGCTGGGGCTACAACACGGCCGTCGCCGGCACCCGTGACCTCTCCCGGACCCTCGTCTACAGCGTCAACTCCACGGACGCGAAAGGCAGTGACATGAATGCCACGGCGCTGAACATAGTGGTGGCCGCCTTCGGCGCCCCGTCCGCCAAGTGAGTCAGACCGCCGGAGCGGTCTCCTGGGCGGGCACCCGCTCCGGTGTCCGCTCCATGGCCTCCAGCCGCTTGATCTCGCGGTGCACGATCAGCAGCGGGATCACGCCGAAGACGCCGAACGACATGTCGATGACCGACCACCAGAAGGGGATGTCGCGGATCGGTCCGCAGATCAGTGCGAGGGGAATGATCCCGGCGCACGCGATCATGCCGAACTCGACGACCCAGATGTTGCGGACCGGATCGCGGTAGGGACCGTAGAAGGCGACCGCGATGACGAGGTGGGCGAAGGCCAGCCAGTCGGTCCCGTAGAGGACGAAGGGATGGGAGGCGTCGGCCTCGTCCAGACCGGTCCGGACGCGGGTGATCCACTCCATCAGGGCCGGGAAGTGCTCGGGGACGGGCGAGGCCGGGGAGCTCAGCAGGTCCTCGGCCCAGCGCAGTTCGTGGACGAGCGGGAAGGCGGTCAGCCCGCTCAGCACCAGACAGACGATGAAGACGGCCAACCACACGCGTATACGCCTCCGCAGGGCGCGTCGCTCGCTCATGTCCGCAGCGTACGCCCGCGTTCACCGGCCCTTCACGGTGCCCGGGAGGCGACTTCACAAGCCGACGACGGCATTCCACTTCTTGGCGAACTCGGTGCGCTCCTCGGAGGTGATGTCACGGGCGATGGCCAGCCGTTCGCGCATCTCGTCGTCGGGGAAGATCAGCGGGTCCTCGGCGAGGGCGGCGCTCTCCTCGTCCTTGGCGGAGGCCAGTACGTCGCGGGCGGCGGGGACCGGGCAGACGTAGTTGACCCAGGTGGCGAGCTCGGCGGCGACCTCGGGTTCGTAGTAGTAGTCGACGAGCTTCTCCGCATTGCGCTTGTGGCGGGCGAGGTTGGGAATCATCAGCGATTCCGCCCACAGCTCGGCGCCTTCCTCGGGCACCACGAACTCGATGTCGGGGTTGTCCGCCTGGAGCTGGATGACGTCGCCGGAGTACGCCTGGCAGGCGAGCACGTCCCCGGTGGAGAGGTCCTTGATGTAGTCGTTGCCGGTGAAGCGACGGATGTGCCTGCTGTTCACCAGCTTCTCCACCTGGTCGCAGACGTCGTAGAAGTCGTCGCGCCGCCAGCGGGTGATGTCGACGCCGTTGCCCTGCATCAGCAGGGCGAAGGACTCGTCGAGCCCGGACAGCAGCGTGACCCTGCCGCGCAGGTCGTGCGCCCACAGGTCGCTCGTGTGCCTGATCTCCCGGCCGAGCTTCTCGCGGTTGTACGCGATGCCGGTGATGCCCGACTGCCAGGGCACGCTGTGCATCCGGCCGTCGTCGAAGGCGGGCGAGCGCAGTTGCGGGTCGAGATACTTCGTCACGTTGGGCTGCTGGGCCCGGTCCATCTCCTGGACCCAGCCGAGCCGGACGAACCGCGCGGCCATCCAGTCGCTGATGACGACCAGGTCGCGGCCGGTCTGCTGGTGGTTCATCAGGGCCGGGCTGATCTTGCCGAAGAACTCGTCGTTGTCGTTGATCTCCTCGGTGTACGTGACGGAGATCCCGGTCCGTTCGCCGAACGCGTCGAGGGTGGGCCGCTTCGACTCGTCCTCGTCGTCGGTGTCGATGTAGAGCGGCCAGTTGGCGAAGTGCAGGGTGTGATCGCGCGCGGAGTCGTCGCGTCCGGCGCGGTCGCCCGGCTCCACGTAGGCGGCGGGCACTCCGCAGCCGGCCAGCGCGGCGCCGGCCGCACCCGCCCCGAAGGCGCGGAGCAGGGACCGGCGGGACATGGGGTGGTTCGGGGTCGCTCGCACCTGCGCAGGATGCCGGTCGGCCGGCGCGGCGGGCAATGGACCAACCGTCCAGCGGTGCCCGCCCTCCCCGCACACCCTGTCGAGGAGGGCGGGGAGGGCGGGCGAGGGCGGCCGGGCGAGGACGGGCGGCCGGGGGCGGGGACGGGATGCGGAAACGGCCCCGGGGCTGAGGAGCGCCCGGGGCCGTGTCCGTACCGCGTACCGCGTACCGCGACGGTCAGCCGTCGAGCGAGGTCATGACGTGCTTGATGCGGGTGTAGTCCTCGAAGCCGTAGGCGGAGAGGTCCTTGCCGTAGCCGGACTTCTTGAAGCCGCCGTGCGGCATCTCGGCGACGAGCGGGATGTGGGTGTTGATCCACACGCAGCCGAAGTCGAGGTTCTTGGACATCCGCATGGCGCGGGCGTGGTCCTTGGTCCAGACGGAGGAGGCCAGCGCGTACTCGACGCCGTTCGCCCACTCCAGGGCCTGGGCCTCGTGCGCGAAGGACTGGACGGTGATGACCGGGCCGAAGACCTCGTTCTGGATGATCTCGTCGTCCTGCTTGAGCCCGGAGACGACGGTCGGGGCGTAGAAGTAGCCCTTCTCGCCCACCCGGTGGCCGCCGGCCTCGACCTTGGCGTGGGCGGGGAGGCGCTCGATGAAGCCGCTGACCTGGGCGAGCTGGTTGGCGTTGTTGAGCGGGCCGTAGAGCACGTCCTCGTCGTCCGGGTGCCCGGTCTTCGTGTCGGCGGCGGCCTTGGCCAGCGCGGTGACGAACTCGTCGTGGATCGACTCGTGGACGAGCACCCGGGTCGCGGCCGTGCAGTCCTGGCCGGCGTTGAAGTAGCCGGCGACCGAGATGTCCTCCACGGCCTTGGCGATGTCGGTGTCCTCGAAGACGACGACGGGCGCCTTGCCGCCGAGCTCCAGGTGGACCCGCTTGACGTCCTTGGCTGCGGACTCGGCGACCTGCATGCCGGCCCGGACCGAACCGGTGATGGAGGCCATGGCCGGGGTCCGGTGCTCGACCATCGCGCGGCCGGTGTCACGGTCGCCGCAGATGACGTTGAAGACGCCCTTCGGCAGGATCTGCCCGATGATCTCGGCGATCAGCACGGTGGACGCCGGGGTGGTGTCGGACGGCTTGATGACGACGGTGTTGCCCGCGGCGAGCGCCGGGGCGAACTTCCACACGGCCATCATCATCGGGTAGTTCCACGGCGCGACCTGCGCGCAGACGCCGACCGGCTCCCGGCGGACGATGGAGGTCAGACCCTCCATGTACTCGCCGGCCGAGCGGCCCTCCAGCAGCCGGGCGGCACCCGCGAAGAAGCGGATCTGGTCCACCATCGGCGGGATCTCTTCGGTACGGGTCAGCCCGACCGGCTTGCCGGTGTTCTCGGACTCGGCCGCGATAAGGTCCTCGGCACGCGCCTCGAAGGCGTCCGCGATCTTCAGCAGGGCGCGCTGGCGCTCGGCGGGCGTGACGTCGCGCCAGGCGGGGAAAGCGGCGGCAGCGGCCTCCATGGCGGCATCGACGTCGGCCTCGCCGGACAGCGGGGAGGTCGCGTAGACCTCCTCCGTCACCGGGTTGACCACATCGATGGTCCGCCCGTCGGCGGCGTCCCGGAACTCTCCGTTGATGTAGTTGCGCAGACGGCGCACCTCGGTGGTCACAACCACCCCTCCTGTCGACACGTCCAATGGGTGAGACGTCCAGCCTAGCCGCATGGGTAACGTTCTCGACATACCCAACCGCCGCGAACTTCGGATTCAGTGAGATTGGAGCCGCTCAACAACGAATTTCATCGATTGAGGGTTGCGAGACAGACGAGTCCCGGTGCAGAGTGGCTCCGTGGCCAGTCGCAGCGCAGACTCCAGGACCGGGAACGGATCGTCCCCAGCGGTCGATGCCGTGTCCCTCGCAATCATCGAGCAGCTCCAGGAGGACGGACGTCGTCCGTACGCCGCGATCGGCAAGGCCGTGGGCCTCTCCGAGGCGGCTGTGCGCCAGCGCGTGCAGAAGCTGCTCGACCAGGGCGTGATGCAGATCGTCGCCGTCACGGACCCCCTCACCGTGGGGTTCCGGCGGCAGGCGATGGTCGGGATCAACGTCGACGGCGACCTCGACCCCGTCGCGGAGGCCCTGTCGGCCATGACCGAATGCGAGTACGTGGTGATGACCGCGGGCTCCTTCGACCTGATGGTGGAGATCGTCTGCGAGGACGACGACCACCTGCTGGAGACGATCAACAAACGCATCCGGGCCCTGCCCGGTGTGCGCTCCACCGAGAGCTTCGTCTACCTCAAGCTCAAGAAGCAGACCTATATGTGGGGAACCCGATAGCCGTGAGCAAGGACCTCAGCCGGACCGCGTACGACCACCTGTGGATGCACTTCACCCGCATGTCGGACTACGAGAACGCGCCCGTTCCCACCATCGTGCGTGGCGAGGGCACCTACATCTACGACGACCAGGGCAAGCGGTACCTCGACGGGCTGTCCGGCCTGTTCGTGGTCAACGCCGGCCACGGCCGTCACGAGCTCGCCGAGGCCGCGTACAAGCAGGCTCAGGAACTGGCCTTCTTCCCGGTGTGGTCCTACGCCCACCCGAAGGCCGTCGAGCTGGCCGAGCGCCTCGCCGACTACGCCCCGGGCGACCTGAACAAGGTCTTCTTCACCACCGGTGGCGGCGAGGCCGTCGAGACCGCCTGGAAGCTGGCCAAGCAATACTTCAAGCTCAAGGGCAAGCCGACCAAGTACAAGGTCATCTCGCGTGCGGTCGCCTACCACGGCACCCCGCAGGGCGCCCTGTCCATCACCGGCCTGCCGGCTCTCAAGGCCCCCTTCGAGCCGCTGGTCCCCGGCGCGCACAAGGTGCCGAACACCAACATCTACCGCGCCCCGATCCACGGTGACGACCCGGAGGCCTTCGGCCGCTGGGCCGCCGACCAGATCGAGCAGGAGATCCTCTTCGAGGGCCCCGAGACCGTCGCCGCCGTCTTCCTGGAGCCGGTGCAGAACGCCGGCGGCTGTTTCCCGCCGCCGCCCGGCTACTTCCAGCGCGTGCGCGAGATCTGCGACCAGTACGACGTGCTGCTCGTCTCGGACGAGGTCATCTGCGCCTTCGGCCGCCTCGGCACGATGTTCGCCTGCGACAAGTTCGGCTACGTGCCGGACATGATCACCTGCGCCAAGGGCATGACCTCGGGCTACTCGCCGATCGGTGCCTGCATCGTCTCGGACAAGCTCGCCGAGCCGTTCTACGAGGGCGACAACACCTTCCTGCACGGCTACACCTTCGGCGGCCACCCGGTGTCCGCGGCGGTCGGGCTCGCCAACCTCGACATCTTCGAGCGCGAGGGCCTCAACCAGCACGTCCTCGACAACGAGAACGCCTTCCTCACCACCCTCCAGAAGCTGCACGACCTGCCGATCGTCGGCGACGTCCGCGGCAACGGCTTCTTCTACGGCATCGAGCTGGTGAAGGACAAGGCCACGAAGGAGACCTTCACCGACGAGGAGACCGAGCGCGTCCTGTACGGCTTCCTCTCCAAGGCGCTGTACGACAACGGCCTGTACTGCCGGGCCGACGACCGTGGCGACCCGGTCGTCCAGCTCGCGCCGCCGCTGGTCTCCGACCAGTCCACGTTCGACGAGATCGAGGGCATCCTGCGGTCCGTCCTGACGGAGGCCTGGACGAAGCTCTGACCGAGAGCCGGACGGCCCAACGGCCGACACCGGCTTGACCACCGCTTGACCGTCCCACGACGGCCTCCCGGTGGCCCTCCCCCACGGTCCACACGGCCCGGATGCGCCCATTCGAGTGGGAAGAAGCGCACCCGGGCCGCGTGCTGTGCGCACACCGCGATCCGAATCCTTACGGTGCCGAGTGACCGATCGGCCCCGCCTTCGTTCCCCCGTACGGGGGAACGGGATATCTGATCTGAACCGAGGTGTACGCCATGGTGGCCCCGCCGGACAACGACGTGATCTGGGCGCGTTCCCTGCAGCACTCCCACAACGGCTCACCCGCGCTCGGCGGAGTCTCCCTGGGCATCCGCGACGGCGAGATCCTCGCGGTGACCGGCCCGCGCGGCAGCGGCAAGACCACCCTGCTGCACTGCCTCTCCGGCCAGCTCGTGCCCCAGCAGGGCGAGGTGTGGTTCAACAGCGTCCCCGTCCACACCATGGGCCCGCGGCTGCGGGAGCGGCTGCGCCGCGACAAGTTCGGCTGGATCGCCCCCGAACCCCAGCTCGTCCCGGAACTGAACACCTGGGAGAACACCGCCCTGCCCCTGCTGCTGCGCGGCACCTCGCCCCGGGAGGCCAAGAAGGCCGCCATGGAGTGGCTGGAGCGCCTCGACATCGGCATGTGCGCGCGGAAGCGGCCGCACACCCTCCAGCAGAGCCAGCGGCAGCGGATCGCGGTCGCCCGCGCACTGGCCGCCGCGCCCGCGGTGATCTTCGCCGACGAGCCGACCGCGACGCTGCACCGCACCGACCGCGCTCATGTGCTGCGCACCCTCACGAGCGCGGCCCGCTCGCACGGCATCACGGTGGTGCTCGCCACACACGACGCGGAGATCGCCGCGCTCGCCGACCGCGTGGTGCCGCTGCTGGACGGACGCCGGGTCGCCACGGTCGCCCTGCCCGCAGTCACCGATGCGGAGGGCCGCGCGGCGTGCTCGCTCTCCGTCTAGCCCGCGGTTCCCATCCGCTGGTCCTGCTGCGGCGGCTGCTGGTCGCGGCCGCCTCCGCCGGGGTCGGCTTCCTCCTGCTGTGCACACTCGGCTACGCCTCGGGGCACCCCGCGCATTCCGCCGGTTCCCTGCTGCGGCTGCTGTGGTGCTTCGTGCCGCTGGCCGCCACGGTGCAGTTCGCGGTCGCGGTGGCGCGTACGGACCCGAGCACCCGGCCACGCGCCGGACTGTCCGCCGTGGGCCTGGGACCGGTGCGCCTCAGTGTGCTCGCCGCGGTCTCCACCGCCGTCTCGTGCACCCTCGGCTCGATGGTGGCGCTGCTCCTCTTCCTCCACCTGCGCGGCGACCTGTCCGGACTGCCGTTCGACGGCGCGGCGGCCGGGCTGCTCGGCGCCGAGGCACCGCTGCCGCCGGCCGCCGTCCTCGTCCTGCTGGCCCTGGTGCCCGCGGTCGCCGCGACCGCGAGCGCGCTGGCGCTGCGCGCCAGGCCGGTGCGGGCCGCGGACACCCCGGAGGACGCCGAGGAGCTGGTACCCGAGGAGCGCATCCCGGCCCCGGCCGCGCCCCCCGCCGGGCTGCCGTGGGGCGTGGCCCTGACAGCGGCCGGACTCGCCGTCGAGGCGTACGCGAACCGCGGCGCCCCCGGCAGCCCCTTCCCGCTCCCCGGCAAGCTCGACTCCACACCCGCGTGGGTACTCGTCGGATGGACCCTGACGGCCATCGGCCTGGCGACGGCCGGCCCGGGTCTCACGCACCTGAGCGGGCGCCTGCTCCAGGCGGCGCGTCCCGGAGCCGTACGCCTGCTGGCGGGCCGGGTCCTGATGGACGAGGCGCAGCGGATCGGCCGGCCGCTGGGGGTCGTCTGCGCGGTCCTCTCCGCGATCGTCGCCGCGGTCGCGCTGTACGGCACGGGAGCGAGGCCCTTCGGTCCGCTCACCGCGCTGGGCGCCGTACTCGTCATCGGCTGCACCACCGCGACGCTCCTGACGTCGGCGCTGGAAGCGAAGCAGGCCCGCGCCGAGACGGCTCGGGCGCTGCTGCGGCTCGGCGCACCGGCGTCGGCGCTGCGCGCGGCCACAGCGTTGCGCGCGGCCGTACTGCTGCTCGTCTTCGCCCCGCTGACCTGGGCGATCGCCGAGCTGGCCGCACTGCCGCTGACCGCCTGAGCGGCCCGGCCGGGGAGCGTCCCCGGCCGGTCCGTAGCATGAGGGCGTGGAGAGCCCGGAAGACAGCATGCCCGCACCCGGCGCCGAGATCGAGTCGCTCGCCGCGTTCGACGCGGCGGTCGCCGCCGGCTCACTGGCCAACCTGCGCGTCCAGTCCGTCGATCTGACGGGCCGCAGCGCGGCGCTGCTGGCCTCGGACACCTCCGGCGCCGTCTTCCTCGGCTGCCCGATGGAGCCGGCAGCGGCCGACAAGGTGCGGGCCGACGGCGCGTTCGTCTTCCCCCCGGTGCCCGGTCTCCCCTTCGATCCGTACCGCGGCATGCTCTACTCCCCCGACTCCCTCTACGACGGGCTGGCGCGAGGCGGTTACGAGGCGACGCCTGACGCCCGCGCCTACCGGTGGTTCAGCCGCACCCGCTCGGACGGCGACCCCTTCGCCTCGATGCTGCGCGCGCTCCACGACGACGCCATCTCCGACGCGCTGGACGAACTCCTCACCGGGGCGCGGGTGGTCGGCGTGATGGGCGGCCACGCGACGCCCCGCGGCAGCGCCCCGTACGCGGCGGCGGCCCGCCTCGGCAGGACCCTGGCCCGCGGCGGCCTGACCGTGGCCACCGGCGGCGGCCCGGGCGCGATGGAGGCGGCGAACCTCGGCGCCTACGCGGCCCCGCACCCGGACGCGATGCTGGACAAGGCCTGCGAACTCCTGGGCGCCGTCCCCTCGTTCACCCCGTCGGTCACCGACTGGGCGCTGGCCGCGTTCGCCGTGCGGGAGCGCTGGCCGGACGGCGGCGACTCCGTGGCGGTCCCCACGTGGTTCTACGGCCACGAGCCGCCGAACCCGTTCGCCGGCAGCATCGCCAAGTACTTCACCAACGCCCTGCGCGAGGACGGGCTGCTGGCCCGCTCGACCGCGGGCGTGATCTTCCTGCCGGGCGCGGCCGGCACCGTCCAGGAGATATTCGACAGCACCACCCCGAACTACTACGGCTCACGCGGTGAACCGTCCCCGATGGTGCTGGTCGGCCGCGATCACTGGACCCGGGAACTGCCCGCGTGGCCACTGCTCCGGGCCCTCGCGGCGGACCGGCCGATGGAGTCCCGCATCGCCCTCGTCGACACGGTGGAGGAAGCGCCCGGGGCGCTCGCACGGCTGTCGGCGCAGTAGCCCCCGTGCGAGGCGGCCCTCCGCCGCCGGCGCGGGCCCCCGCCCGGCGACGGCCTTCCCGTCCGCTCAGAAGAGTGCGGGCAGCACGACGCTCTCCGCCGCGGCGAAGGTGACGCCGACCCGCGCTCCCTCGTCCGGAGTGCTGTGCAGCGGGCACTCCGCGTCCAGGACCGGACCGTGCTCCGGGTGCAGTTTCACGGCGACGTGGTTGCCGCGGAAGGTGCGCGCTCCCACGATGCAGCGCAGGCCGTCCTGCGGACCACCGACGAGCACTCCGGCCGGACGCACCAGCAGGTCGCACGCCCCCTGCGGTGACCCGGCCGGCACCGGCACCTCGCCCCAGTCCGTCTCGGCGGCCTCACCGGTGACCAACGCCTCCACCACGTTGTCGAAGCCCAGGAAGCGGGCGACGAAGGCGGAGGCGGGGCGCTGCCAGACCTCCAGGGGCGTGCCCACCTGGGCGATGCGTCCGTCGCGCATCACGACGACCCGGTCGGCGAGCGCGAAGGCCTCCCCCTGGTCGTGGGTGACGGCGAGCACCGTCGTACCGAGTCGGCCGAAGAGCGCGCGGAGTTCGACGACGAGTCGTTCGCGCAGACCGCGGTCCAGCTGGCCCAGGGGTTCGTCCAGCATCAGCAGCCTGGGCCGGGGGGCGAGGGCACGGGCGAGGGCGACGCGCTGCTGTTCACCGCCCGAGAGCGCGGCGACGGCCCGGCGTTCGGCACCTGGCAGGCCCACCAGTTCGAGGAGTTCGGCGACCCTGCGGTCCTGCTCGCTCCGGCTCACCCCGCGCATCCGCAGCCCGAAGGCGACGTTGGCGCCGACGTCACGGTGCGGGAACAGCTGGTGGTCCTGGAACATCAGGCCGAGCCCGCGCCGGTGCACCGGCACACCGTCCTGGTCCGCGCCGTCGAGCAGCACCCGTCCGCCGTCGGCCTGGTGGAGTCCGGCCACGACCCTCAGCAGCGTCGACTTCCCGCTGCCGCTCGGCCCCAGCACACAGACGATCTCGTGGTCGGCGACCTCCAGGTCCACGGCGTCGAGCGCCGCACGGTCACCGAAGCGCACGGTGGCCGATTCCAGTGTCAGCATCTCTAGAACTCCCCGGATCGGTCGGCGCGGATACGTTCGAGCAGCAGCAGCGACACCGCGCACACGAGCATCAGAATGGTGCTGAGCGCCATCGCCTGGCCGTAGTTGAGCTCACCGGACCGGCCCAGCAACCGGGCGACGGCCACCGGAAGGGTGGGGTTGTCGGGCCGCGCGATGAAGACGGTGGCCCCGAACTCGCCGAGCGACACGGCGAACGCGAAGCCGGCGGCGACCAGCAGCGCCCGGCGCACCAGCGGCAGGTCCACCTCGCGCCAGGCCCGCAGCGGCGAGGCGCCGAGCACCGCGGCCGCCTCGCGCAGCCTCCCGTCCACCGCTCTGAGGACCGGCAGCATGGTGCGTACGACGAAGGGCACCCCGACCAGCGCCTGGGCGAGCGGCACCAGGATCCAGGAGGTCCGCAGGTCCAGCGGGGGTTCGTCGAGGGTGATCAGGAAGCCGAAGCCGACGGTGACGGCGGAGACGCCGAGCGGCAGCATCAGCAGCGCGTCGAAGCCCCGGACGAGCCGGCCCGCCTTCCGGGTGAGGGCGACCGCGGCCAGTCCGCCGACGACCAGCGCGATGAGGGTGGCGACCAGCGCGTAGCGCAGTGAGTTGCCGATCGCCTCGATGGGCGCGACCAGGAACGTTCCGCTGTTCGTCTCCGCCGAGGCCAGTGCGCGGTAGTAGGCGAGGCCATGGCCGCCGGACACGTCGAGCGACCGCTCCACCAGCACGGCGAGCGGCAGCACGATCAGCAGCAGCACGGTCAGCAGCACCCCGCCGAGCAGCGCCCACTGCCCCGCACCGCGCGGCCTGCGGGCCGTCTGCGCCGGATCGACGAGTTTCAGCGCGGTTTCCCTGCGCCGCACGGTCCAGGCGTGCACGGCGAGGACGGCGCCGACCGCGACGAACTGCACCAGCGTCAGCACGGCGGCCGTGGGCAGGTCGAGCAGTTGCGCGGTCTGCCGGTAGATCTCCACCTCCAAGGTGGAGAAGCCGGGACCGCCGAGGATCTGGACGACGCCGAACGAGGTGAAGGTAAAGAGGAAGACCATCAGGGCGGCGGCGGCGACGGCGGGGCCGAGCGCGGGCAGGGTGACGCGCCGGAAGGCGGCGAACCGACCCGCGCCGAGCACCCGCGCGGCCTCTTCCTGCCGTGGGTCGAGCTGCGACCAGAGCCCGCCGACGGTGCGTACGACGACCGCGTAGTTGAAGAAGACGTGGGCCAGCAGGATCGCCCACACCGTGGTGTCCAGCCGTACGCCCCACAGCTCGTCGAGGAAGCCGCCACGGCCCAGCAGCGCGAGGAACGCGGTCCCGACGACGACGGTCGGCAGCACGAACGGCACGGTCACGACCGCCCGCAGCAACTGCTTGCCGGGGAAGTCGAACCGGGCGAAGACATACGCGCCGGGCAGCGCGATCAGCAGGGTCAGCGCGGTCGAGGCGAGGGCCTGCCAGAGCGTGAACCAGAGAACGTCCCCGATGTCCGGCCGGCTCAGCACCTCGCCGAACCGCCCGAACTGCCACACCCCGCCGGCCTTCAGCCCGCGTCCGACGATGGCGGCGACGGGATAGGCGAAGAACAGCGCGAAGAACGCGACGGGGACGGCCATCAGGCCGAGCCGCACCGCGCCCCCGCGCAGCGACCGGGCGCGCGATCCCTTCCCGCGCGCGCCCGGTCCGCGTACGGGGGTCTTCGTTACTTCACTACGAGCGAGGACCATGACTGGACCCACTGCTCACGGTTCTTGGCGATCTCGTCCGGGGCGACGGTCGTCGGCTTGTCGACCGTGGCTCCGAACTTCGTGAAGAGGTCCGGCACCTTCGCTCCCTTGGCGACCGGGCTGACGAACATGTTGAGCGGCATGTCCTCCTGGAACTTCTTGCTGATCAGGAAGTCGAGCAGAGCCTTGCCGCCCGCCTCGTTCTTCGCTCCGTCGAGCAGTCCGGCGAACTCGATCTGGCGGAAGCACGTCCCGGTGGCGACGCCGGTCGGGGCGGTCTTCGGCTGCGGGTCCGCGTACAGCACCTCGACGGGCGGGCTGGAGGCGTAACTGACGACGAGCGGCCGGTCGGCCTTGGCCTTCTTGCCGCCCGCGGAGCCGGAGAACTCCTCGTTGTACGCCTGCTCCCAGCCGTCGACGACCTTGACGCCGTTGTCCTTCAGCTTCTTCCAGTAGTCCTGGTAGCCGTCCTGGCCGTAGGTGGCGACGGTACCGAGGAGGAAGCCGAGGCCGGGCGAGGAGGTCGCCGCGTTCTCGGTGACGAGGAGGTTCTTGTACGCGGGCTTCGCGAGGTCCTCGAAGGACCGCGGCGGAGCGAGCTTCTTGTCGGCGAAGTACTTCTTGTCGTAGTTGACGCAGATGTCGCCGGTGTCGATCGGGGTGACCCGGTGCTTGCCGGCGTCCAGCTGGACGTCGGCGGCGACCTGGTCGAGGCCCTTCGCCTCGTACGGCGTGAACAGGCCGTTGTCGAGGGCGCGGGAGAGCAGGGTGTTGTCGACGCCGAAGAACACGTCGCCGCGGGGCGAGCCCTTGGTCAGGATCTCCTGGTTGAGCGCGGCGCCCGCGTCCCCGCTCTTCAGCACCTTGACGGTGTAGCCGGTCTCCCGGGTGAACTCCTTCAGTACGTCCTTGGACGCGTTGAAGGAGTCGTGGCTGACGAGGGTGACGGTCTTGGAACCGGTGCCCGAGGCGTCACCGCTGCCGGCAGCCGAGTCGTCGGAACTCCCGCAGCCGGCCAGCGCGGTCGCGCCGAGTGCGGCGGCGACGGCCGTCACCGCGAGCTTCTTGGTGGTGCTCATGTGATTCCTCCTGGGGGGACCAGGAAGAGACGCGGCCCTGCCCGCACCGGTGGAAACCGGAAGCGGGCAGGGCGCAACAGCTTGAGTATGGTCCGAACTTCCTACCCGGAATGACCCGGGCGAGGTTCAGAGGGTCTGCGGCCAGCCGGTACCGGTGCCGCACTCTCAGCGCTGTGGCGCTCCCCTGTCGGAATATGAAGTTGCTTTCGGGCCCAGGCTACACGGCCGGTTCCGGCCTCAGCGCTCGGATGCCGCCAGCTGCCCGCAGGCCCCGTCGATCTCCTGGCCACGGGTGTCCCGGACGGTCACCGGCACTCCGTGGGCGGCGATCGCCTCGACGAACGCCTTCTCGTCCTCGGGCCGCGAGGCGGTCCACTTGGAGCCGGGCGTCGGGTTCAGCGGGATCAGGTTGACGTGCACCCGCTTGCCCTTGAGCAGCCGGCCGAGCCGGTCGCCCCGCCACGCCTGGTCGTTGATGTCGCGGATCAGCGCGTACTCGATGGAGATGCGGCGGCCGGACTTCTCCGCGTACTCCCACGCGGCGTCCAGCACCTCGCGCACCTTCCACCGGGTGTTCACCGGCACGAGCGTGTCACGCAGTTCGTCGTCCGGGGCGTGCAGGGAGACGGCGAGACGGCACTTGAAGCCCTCGTCGGCGAAGCGGAGCATCGCGGGGACGAGGCCGACGGTGGAGACGGTGATCCCGCGCTGCGAGAGTCCGAGGCCGTCCGGCTCGGGGTCGGTCAGCCGGCGGATCGCGCCGACCACGCGGTTGTAGTTGGCGAGCGGCTCCCCCATGCCCATGAAGACGATGTTGGACAGCCGCGCCGGACCGCCCGGGACCTCGCCGTCGCGCAGCGCCCGCATGCCGTCGACGATCTGGTGGACGATCTCGGCGGTGGACAGGTTGCGGTCGAGACCGGCCTGGCCGGTGGCGCAGAACGGGCAGTTCATGCCGCAGCCCGCCTGTGACGAGATGCACATCGTGACGCGCTCGGGGTAGCGCATCAGGACGGACTCGACCAGCGTCCCGTCGTGCAGTTTCCACAGCGTCTTGCGGGTGGTGTCGTCGTCGCAGCTGATGTGCCGGACCACGGACATCAGGTCGGGGAACATCGCCTCGGCGAGCTTGTCCCGCGATCCGGCCGGGATGTTGGTCCACTCCGCCGGGTCGTGCGCGTACCGCGCGAAGTAGTGCTGCGAAAGCTGCTGGGCGCGGAACGGCTTCTCGCCGATCGCGGCGACGGCTTCCTTGCGCTCGGCGGGCGTGAGGTCGGCGAGGTGCCGCGGCGGCTTCTTGGCTCCGCGGGGCGCGACGAAAGTGAGTTCTCCGGGCTTAGGCATGGTTCTTCCAGTGTCGCAGACGTGCGGCGGTACCCGTTTCGTCGCCCGGCAGGCGCCTGGCGGGCAGGCGGGGCCCGGTGAACCGGGCCGAACGGGGTATCCGGGACATGACAGGAATACCCCGCCGCCGTCGCAGGAGGTAGGTGCCATGCACACCGTCAAGCACTGGTTCAGTGACAGCCTGATCGCACAGGGACTGGTGGTCCTGGTGCTGGGCGTGGGCCTCAGTGCCCTGTTGCGCCGGGACGAGCATCCGGGCTTATGGGTGATCCACGGCCTCTTCTACACCGTCGTGGTCATCGGGGCCCTGGCTTACCAGCGGCACAGGACCAGCCGCGCGACCGGCGCCGGTCCCCGCGCGATCGCCGGCCTCAACCGCCGGATCCGTCACCGTGAGGTGCCGCGGGATCCCGAGGAGCGGGCCGTGATGCGCCGGCTGGTGGACGAACAGCTGGGGAAGATGGAACGCGGAGGCCGGTGGCTGCCGTACTGGCTGGGCTTCATGGGGCTGCTCGCGGTCGGCCTGCTCGTCCTCGGGGCCACCCATGGCTCGGTGGTCTTCCCGCTGGTCTTCGCGGTCGGTGTGGTCGCGTTCTGCTTCTGGATCCTGTGGATGCGCCGCCGGGCGCTGGAGCTCCACCACCACATGCGTGCGGCATTGCGGGACGGTGCCTGACGTCACATGGTTGAGGGCCCACCGACCGCGGTCGGTGGGCCCTCAACCATGTGACGTGTGCGCGGCGCTCAGCCGGAGCCGACGAAGATCACCATCAGCAGCCAGACCACCGGCGCGGTCGGCAGCAGCGAGTCCAGCCGGTCCATGATCCCGCCGTGTCCGGGGAGGAGCGTGCCCATGTCCTTGATCCCGAGATCGCGCTTGATCATGGACTCGCCCAGGTCGCCGAGGGTGGCGCTGGCGGCGACCGCGAGGCCGAGCAGCAGTCCCTGCCACCACGAGCCGCCGTCGATCAGGAACTGCATGCACAGCGCGCCGCCCACCATCGCGAAGGCCACGGCTCCGAACAGCCCCTCGCGGGTCTTGCCGGGGCTGATGCGCGGTGCGAGCTTGTGCTTGCCGAACCGCCAGCCGACGGCGTACGCGCCCGTGTCGCTGACCACGGTCAGCAACAGGAAGGTCAGGACCCGCTGCGGCCCGTCGTCGGCGGTCAGCAGCATGGCGACGAACGTCGCCAGGAACGGCACGTAGAACGCGGCGAAGACTCCGGCCGTGACGTCCTTGAGATACCCCTCCGGCGGCTCGGTCATCCGCCAGACGAGCACCGCCAGGGCGGTCAGCGCCATGGCGATCCACGCGCCCTCGGCGCCCCGCGCGTACCCGGCCACGACCATGGCCGCGCCGCCGATCGCGAGCGGCACGAGGGGCGCCCTGATGCCCTTGCGCTCCTCCAGCCGCGAGGTGAGCTCCCACAGGCCCACGACGACGGCGACCACGATCACGCCGACGAAGACGGCCTTGACGACGAAGAGCGAGGCGACGACGACGGCACCGAGCCCGACGCCGACCCCTATGGCGGATCCCAGATCACGGCCCGCACGCTTCTTCTGCGGGGGTGGCGGCGCGGTGGACATGGGCTCCTGCGGCTTCTCGTCGCGGAACAGGGGGCCGCCGCTCAGGCGCCCGGCCCCCTGGTCCCGGTCATCACGGTCGTCAGCGTCTCTACCTGCGTCGGGAACGTCCGGCACGATGGGCATGGGCCGAGTCTGCTGGGCGTCATGCACATCGTAGGCCGGACCCGCCGTAGCGGCCCGCATCTCGGGCGCAGCCCGGTGGCCTGCGCCCTGCGGGGCGCCCCAGGAAGAGTCGTTCATCAGACTTCGAGCAGCTCGGCTTCCTTGTGCTTCAGCAGCTCGTCCACCTGCGCGACGTACTTCGCGGTGGTGTCGTCGAGCTCCTTCTCGGCGCGGCGCACCTCGTCCTCGCCGGACTCCTTGTCCTTGACCAGCTTGTCGAGCGTCTCCTTGGCCTTGCGGCGGACGGCCCGGATCGAGATCTTGGAGTCCTCGGCCTTGGTCTTCGCGACCTTGATGTAGTCGCGACGGCGCTCTTCGGTGAGGTCCGGGAAGGTCACCCGGATGATATTGCCGTCGTTGCTCGGGTTGACGCCGAGGTCCGAGTCGCGGATGGCCTGCTCGATGTTGCGCAGCGCGCTCTTGTCGAACGGCGTCACGACGGCCATGCGGGGCTCGGGCACCGAGAACGAGGCCAGCTGGTTGATCGGGGTCAGTGCGCCGTAGTAGTCGGCGACGATCTTGTTGAACATCGCCGGGTGCGCACGGCCGGTCCGGATCGCGGCGAAGTCCTCTTTCGCGACGACGACGGCCTTCTCCATCTTCTCCTCGGCCTCGAGGAGGGTTTCTTCGATCACCACGTGCTCCTGCGTGTCTTGAGTGGGCCCGGCGTGCTCGGGCCCGGCGGGTCCTGCGTCGCGTCCTCACCTGCACGGTGTCCGACCGGCAGGCCGTTGTCCATCTTTCGGGGCCGTCCTGTGGGACCCCGGGAGTTCACCGGTCCTCCGGCGAAGGCTCCCCGGTCGTCAGGCCCGGGTGCTCCGGTCACTCACGAGCGTGCCGATCTTCTCACTCTTGACGGCGCGGGCGATATTGCCCGCGGTGGTCAGCTCGAAGACGAGGATCGGCAGCTGGTTGTCACGGCAGAGCGTGATGGCGGTGGCGTCGGCGACCTTGAGATCGCGGGCGAGCACCTCGCTGTACTCCAGCGCGTCGAACTTCACCGCGCCGGGGTTGGTCCTCGGGTCGGAGTCGTAGACCCCGTCCACGCCGTTCTTCCCCATCAGCAGCGCCTCGGCGTCGATCTCCAGGGCGCGCTGTGCCGCGGTGGTGTCGGTGGAGAAGTACGGCATGCCCATGCCGGCGCCGAAGATGACGACGCGCCCCTTCTCCAGGTGCCGTACGGCGCGCAGCGGAATGTACGGCTCCGCGACCTGGCCCATGGTGATGGCCGTCTGGACCCGGGAGTCGATGCCCTCCTTCTCCAGGAAGTCCTGGAGCGCGAGGCAGTTCATGACGGTGCCGAGCATGCCCATGTAGTCGGACCGGGCCCGGTCCATGCCGCGCTGCTGGAGCTCGGCACCGCGGAAGAAGTTGCCGCCGCCGATGACGATCGCGATCTCCGCGCCGTCGCGGACGACTGCCGCGATCTCGCGGGCGATGGCGTGCACGACGTCGGGGTCGACACCGAGACCCCCGCCGCCGGCGAACGCCTCGCCGGACAGCTTCAGCATGAAGCGTCCGCGCACCTTGCCGTCGTCGCGCTTGTGGTCACCTGTTGCGGCGTCCGCGCCCTTGTTCATGGAGATTCTCCTCGTGCACATACGAAGAAGGCCATTGCCGGTGGGTCTGATGTCCCTCAGCGGCAATGGCCTCCTCGTCAGATCTGCGGTCGTACGGCGGTGTGCGGCCGTCGACTGCACCAGACCCTATCGGGGTCCACCGTTTTTCGCGGACGGACTCAGATGCCGACCTTGATGCGCGTGAAGCGCTTCAGGGTGACACCGGCCTCGTCCAGGACCTTCTGGACGGACTTCTTGTTGTCCAGCGCGTACGGCTGGCCGAGGAGGGTGGCCTCCTTGAAGAAGCCGTTGACGCGTCCCTCGACGATCTTCGGGAGCGCGGCCTCGGGCTTGCCCTCGGCGCGCGTGGTCTCCTCGGCGACGCGGCGCTCGGCCTCGACGACCTCGGCCGGGACGTCCTCGCGGGACAGGTACTTCGGCGCGAAGGCGGCGATGTGCTGGGCGATGCCCTTCGCCAGGTCGGCGTCGGCCTTGTCCAGCTCGACCATGACACCGATCTGCGGCGGCAGGTCGGGCATGGTGCGGTGCATGTACACGGAGACGTAGGCGCCGTCGAACTGCGCGAAGCGGTCCAGGACGATCTTCTCGCCGAGGTTGGCGTTGGCCTCGTCCACGTACGCCTGGACGGTCTTGCCGGGCTCGATCTCGGACGCGAGAAGCGCCTCGATGTCGGCCGGGGAGGTCGCGGCGACGTGAGCGGCGAGCGTGTTGGCGACGGCCTGGAACTTGTCACCCTTGGCGACGAAGTCGGTCTCGCACTTCAGCTCGAGCAGGACGCCGGAGGTCTTGTCCTCGGAGACGACGGAGACGACCGCGCCGTTCTCGGCAGAACGGCCCTCGCGCTTGGCGACGCCCTTCTGGCCCTTGATGCGGAGCGCCTCGACGGCTCCGTCGACGTTGCCGTCGGCCTCGTCGAGCGCCTTCTTGCAGTCCATCATGCCGGCGCCGGTGAGCTCACGGAGCTTCTTGACGTCAGCGGCGGTGTAGTTCGCCATGAGTCTGTTCTCTCTCGAAGTCTGAAAGATCTACGGGTGGACGGCGGGGGCGGTGCCTGTGGCACCGGCCCCCGCCGTCTTCAGCCGTGACGGGTGTCAGGCCTGCTCGGCGTCCGCGGCCGGAGCCTCGGCAGCGGGGGCCTCGGCGGCGGGAGCCTCGGCAGCGGCGGGGGCCTCGGCAGCCTCGGCGTCCGCGACCTTCTCGGTCTCGGCGGAGGTCTGGACCTCGGCGTCGGCCTTCTTGTCGCCCTCGAGCAGGTCGCGCTCCCACTCGGCGAGGGGCTCGCCGGCGGCCTTCTCGCCCGGCTTCGAGTCACCGGTCGCGGCACCGGAGCGGGCGATGAGGCCCTCGGCGACGGCGTCGGCGATCACGCGGGTGAGCAGGGTGACGGAGCGGATCGCGTCGTCGTTGCCCGGAATCTTGTAGTCGACCTCGTCGGGGTCGCAGTTGGTGTCCAGGATCGCGACGACCGGGATGTGGAGCTTGCGCGCCTCACCGACGGCGATGTGCTCCTTCTTGGTGTCGACGATCCAGACGGCGCTCGGCACCTTCTGCATCTCGCGGATACCACCGAGGGTCTTCTCCAGCTTGGCCTTCTCGCGGGAGAGGACCAGGAGCTCCTTCTTGGTGAGGCCGGAGGCGGCCACGTCCTCGAAGTCGATGAGCTCGAGCTCCTTCAGACGCTGAAGGCGCTTGTAGACGGTGGAGAAGTTGGTGAGCATGCCACCGAGCCAACGCTGGTTGACGTACGGCATGCCGACGCGCGTCGCCTGCTCGGCGATGGCCTCCTGGGCCTGCTTCTTCGTACCCACGAACATGATGGAGCCGCCGTGGGCGACGGTCTCCTTGACGAACTCGTAGGCGCGGTCGATGTACGACAGCGACTGGAGCAGGTCGATGATGTAGATGCCGTTGCGCTCCGTGAAGATGAAGCGCTTCATCTTCGGGTTCCAACGACGGGTCTGGTGACCGAAGTGGACGCCGCTTTCCAGCAGCTCCCGCATCGTGACGACGGCCATGGCCGTACTCCTTGAGGTGCTCGGTTATCGCGACCGCAGGTTTGCTGTCGCGCCTGACGCCCCGACGCGCCGTGCCACGAAGGACCGAGGAGCGCGGCCACCTCCGGAGAGAGGGAGATGGCGGGGCGTGCGAAGTCGACCCGGTGACCCGGATCGCCAGAAGAAGTGTACGGGACCAGGCGGGTGCCGGGTGACGGCGCTGTCCACAACCGGCCGGTAGTCCACAGATCCGGTCCATAATCCCCGCGGATCCGCGGGGCGGGGGACGGTGGCGGCATGCGAATCACATCTGGACGGAGCTGTTCCCGCACCCGGCCCGGCTGCCCCGCCGCGCGCCGCAGGACACCGGCCGGCGGGACCGGACGACGGGCCGCCGGCCGGGCGGTGGCGCCCGCGTCGGGGCCGGTGCCCGAAGTGCCTGCGCCCGGGAGGCCGACGGCGCGGAGGCGGGGGCTCGGAGGGCTGGTGCTCGGGAGGCCGACGGCGCGGAGGCGCGGGCTCGGAGTGCTGGTGCTCGGAAGGCTGGCGGTCGGGAGACGGGCGCTCGGGAGACGCGGGCTCGGAGCGCTGGTGCTCGGAGCGCTGCTCGCGATGGGGGGCGGCGGGCTGTACGCCCTGGCGGCGGCGGTACGGCCGCCGCCGAGCGTGACGGGTGTGGGAGAGGCGGGGGCCGGGGGCAGGACAGGAGCCGCGGTCGTCGCGTTGCCCGGGGCCGTGAAGGGCCGTGCGGCCGTCCCCGCGGATCCGGCCGGTGGACGGGTCTGGCCGCTGGAGGGGCGGCCTCCGGTCCTGCGGGGGTGGAAGCCGCCCGCCGGCCCGTACGGGCCGGGGCACCGCGGGGTGGACCTGGGCGCCGGACCGGGCACGCCGGTGCGCGCGGCCGCCCCGGGCCGGGTCTCCTTCGCCGGCGGCGTGGCGGGGCACGGAGTGGTCGTGATCGAGCTGGCGGGCACGGGCGATCCGCCGCTGCGCACCACCTACGAGCCGGTGCGCCCGCTGGTCGCGAAGGGTGATGAGGTCACGGCGGGCCAGGTGGTGGCGGTCCTGGCGGCCGGGCCCTTCCACTGCGCGTCCGGCTGCCTGCACTGGGGGCTGCGGCGCGCGGAGGCGTACGTGGACCCGCTGTCGCTGCTGCCGCCGTCACTGCTGCGGCGTGGCCCGTCCCGTCTGCTGCCCGTGTCGGGTGTGCCCCTGCCCGGTCCCTCGTAGGGCCTCGGCGGTGAGCGCCGGGGCCCGTCCGCGTAACGAGGGCGTCAGCCCTGGACGTCCAGATCGTCCGGATCTCCCGGAACGCCCTGCACGCCCTGCACGCCCTGCACGCCCTGCACGCCCTGCACGCCCTGCACGCCGTTCAGGATCATGGCGACGGCGGTGTCCGCGATCACTCCGGGCTCCTCCGCCACGCTCAGCTCGATGCGCCGGACCGCCGCGTCCACGGAGCCCTGGAGCAGCATGGCCGCCAGCCGGGGCTGATCGTGCCCGAGGTCGCCGAGCGCCTCCACGATCATCGCGATCAGTCCGCCGTGCGCCGCCCGGATCTTCTCGCGCGCGCCCGCGTCCAGCTCACTCGCCGAGATCGCGACGACGGCACGGTGACGGCGGTCCCCCACGAGATCGAGCTGCCGCCGGACGTACGCCTCGATCTTCTCCTCGGGCGTCGCGGCCCGCTCCATCGCGTTCTCCACCTCGGCCGCCCACACGGGGAAGTCGACGGCGCACAGCTCTTCGACGACGGCGGCGCGGGACCGGAAGTACTCGTAGACGGAGGACCGTGCGAGGCCCGTGCGTTCGGCGAGGGCGGGGAAGGTCAACGCCTCCGTGCCGCCCTCGGACAGCAGGGAGCGCGCTGCGTCCAGGAGGGCGCCGCGCTGCATGGTCCGGTGCTCGGCCACGGAGGCCGCTCGAATCCTGGGCACCCGACCACTCTACGGCGGCCGGTGTCCGCGACGGGGGCGGGCGGCCCGGATGATTGGCCGAAGCGCCTCTGGCGGGGCGCCCTGGGCCCGCACGCCTCCCGTCCGTTGCCTGCCCGCGCCCGTGCCGGCAGGGCGCATACGCAAGCCCCGGCCGGCTGTTTCACCGTCCGGCGTCGGCCAGCTTCGCTCGCAGTTGCAGCACCGACTTGGTGTGGATCTGGCTGACCCGGCTCTCGGTGACCCCGAGGACGTTGCCGATCTCGGCGAGGGTGAGGCCCTCGTAGTAGTAGAGCGTGACGACCGTCTTCTCACGGTCCGGAAGGGTGTTGATCGCGCGGGCGAGAAGCCTTCTGAGCTCGCGGTCCTCGGCCACTTCCACCGGGTTGTCGGCGGCGGTGTCCTCCAGGGTGTCCATCAGGCTCAGCCGGTCGCCGCCCTCACCGCCCACATGGAGCAGTTCCTCCAGCGCGACGACGTTGGCCAGCGACAACTGGCTGAAAACCGCGTGCAGTTCCTCCAGCGCGATGCCCATCTCGGCCGCGACCTCCGACTCCGAGGGGGTGCGCCGCAGTTTCGCCTCCAGGGTGGCGTAGGCGCGCTCCACCGCCCGTGCCTTCTGGCGCACGGAGCGCGGGATCCAGTCCAGCGCCCGCAGTTCGTCGATCATCGCGCCCCGGATGCGGGTGATCGCGTACGTCTCGAACTTGATCGCGCGCTCGATGTCGAACTTCTCGATCGCGTCGATCAGCCCGAAGACCCCCGAGGAGACGAAGTCCGCCTGCTCGACGTTGGACGGCAGGCCCACGCTCACCCGGCCGGCGACGTACTTCACCAGGGGCGAGTAGTGCAGGATCAGCTGTTCCCGCAGCCGCCCGTCGCCCGTCGTCTTGTACGAACGCCACAACTCGTCGAGCGAGGAGGGGGCGGGCGGGCGCACAGTGCCACGCGCAGCCGGTGGTACTGCCGCGCGGTCAGACCCGGAGGTGTGCTGGGGCATGTGGTGCCTTGAGCCGTTCTGCCGTGGCGTGCTGGGGGACTTGTGTCTGGGCCGGAATCCTTGTGAGCGTAGCGTGACTGAAGTGTCGCGGTCCGCGCAGGATAAGGGATCGGTGGTGTGCGCTTCCCGGCGAACGGCCATGGGGCGGAACACGGCCGCGGACACGACCGCGCACCTGGGCGAGGACATGACGGGTGTCCGGGGCCGTCGCCTCATGGGCCGGCCCCGGAGGTGTCGCCGAAGGATCCGCCGAGGTCATCGGCATCACCTTTTCACCCGAATGCCCCAGGTCAAGAACCGCCTCGCCGCGCGTCGCCCTGACAAGTCGGCCGCTTCGTCAACCTCCATCCATCGCCTTCGCGTTCGACGAACCCCAGTGAGTGCAGTTCGTACAGCTTGCCGAGCGCCTCATCCGCACTCGTGGCCGCTGCACGCGCCACCTCCCGTCCGTTGACGAGACCGTTGGCCGGCAGCGCGTCGAGCACCCTGCCGCAGACGGGATCCAGGTGGTCGCGGGGCAGCATCGGCCCACGTTTCGGAGGGGCCAGATCCCCGATGTCTCCCACCATTTCGGCGATTTCGGCAGCGTCCGTCACGAGCACGCCCTCGCCCCGCAGGAGCTCGTGGACGCCTGCCGACAGACCGCTGGTGGCGGGACCCGGTACGCCCATGGTGTGGCGGCCGAGACGTTGCGCGCAGCGGGCCGTGACCAGTGACCCACTGCGGTACTCGGCCTCGACG
This sequence comes from Streptomyces sp. NPDC005803, assembly GCF_040630435.1. NCBI lineage: Bacteria > Bacillati > Actinomycetota > Actinomycetes > Kitasatosporales > Streptomycetaceae > Streptomyces > Streptomyces sp. NPDC005803. The sequence continues at coordinate 107,476 of NZ_JBEXXO010000025.1, forward strand.
ACGACGGTTCCCCGCGTCAACGCGGCGATCACTCTGTTCCGGAGGATGAATCTGCTGCGGGTGGGGTGATCGGCCGGTGGCAGCTCACCGAGGACGAGCCCTTGCTCGACGATGCGTCCGATCAGTTCGGCGTGGCCGCGGGGGTAGGCGACGTCCACCCCGCAGGCCAGTACGGCCACCGTCGCGCCCCCCGCGGCCAGGGCGCCCCGGTGGGCCGCCCCGTCGACACCGAAGGCGGCCCCCGAGACGATCACCCACCCCCGCTCCGCGAGGCCGGCGCCGAGCGTCGTCGCCATGTGGGCCCCGTACGGTGTGCACGCCCGCGCCCCGACCACGGCGACCGAGCGCAGTGCCCAGAGCCGCAGGTCGGGCCTCCCCCGCACCCAGAGCCCCGTCGGCCGGGCGTCGCCCAGGTCGTCGAGCTGGCTCGGCCACTCCCGGTCCCCGGGGCAGACGAAGCGCCCGCCGACCGAGGCCACCGCCGCCAGATCCCGCTCGGGCTCGACGGTCCGGGCCCGCAACCGGTAGCCGGCCAGCCGGCTCGCGGTCATCCCGCCCAGTCGCTCGGCGGAGCCGTCCGGCGTGGTGATCCGCCGCATCAGCTCCGCCCCACCGCACTCCCGCAGCCAGCGCCCGCCGCGCACGTCACCCGGCTCCAGGACGCGGGTCAGCGCCGCCCGTGCCAGCCGCTCCCGGTCGCTCACCCCGCCACCGGCGCCCGCTCCGCCGGGTGGACACCGGTCACCGGCCGCCTGCCCGTGCGGCGCGCCCGTCCGGCCTGGTCCCGCGGCGACGTCCGCCCGGCCCTCGCCCCCTTGCCACGTCATGACGCCCCCGCACCCATCGGGGCTCCGCGCGGAATCCCGGTGCGCAGCTCCAGGGCAGCCCCGATGTCCGAGGCGTCCGGCCGGTCGGCGCCGCGCAGATCCGCGACGGTCCACGCCACCCGCAGCACCCGGTCCAGGCCGCGCGCGGTGAGCAGGCCCCGCTCCATGTCCCGTTCCGCCGCCATCAGCGCACCCGGGGCCGCGACCAGCCGCGTCCGCAGCGCATGCCCCGGCACCTCGCTGTTCGTGGTCCACGGGGTCCCCGCCAGCCGCTCCGCGGCCCTCGCCCGGGCCCGGAGCACCCGGGCGGCCACCGTCTCGGTCGACTCGCCCCGCCCGCCCCGGCCCATCAGGTCCTCGCGCCTGACGGGGTCGACGGTCACCCGCAGGTCCACCCGGTCGAGCAGCGGCCCGGAGAGCCGCGCCTGGTACCGCCGGACCGCCGAGGGCGGGCATTCGCACCCGGCCCCGCTCAGGGTGTGCCGTCCGCACGGGCAGGGGTTGGCGGCGAGCACCATCAGGAACCGGGCCGGGAGCCGCACCACGCCGGCGCTGCGTGCCACCACCACATGCCCCGACTCCAGCGGCTGGCGCAGCGCGTCCAGCGCCCGTACCGAGAATTCCGGCGCTTCGTCGAGGAAGAGGATCCCCCGGTGCGCCAGCGAGACCGCGCCCGGCCGCGGCAGCCCGTTGCCCCCGCCGACCAGCGACTGCATGGTCGCGGAGTGGTGCGGTGCGCAGTAAGGCGGGCGGGCGACCAGCGGCTCGCCCGGCGGCAGGATGCCCGCCACCGAGTGCACCGCGGTCACTTCCAGGGATTCCTGCCGGGTCAGCGGCGGCAGGATGGCGGGCAGCCGTTCGGCCAGCATGGTCTTGCCGGCGCCCGGAGGTCCTGACAGCAGGAGGTGGTGGCCGCCCGCCGCGGCGACCTCCAGGGCCTTGCGCGGCCGCTCCTGGCCCGCGACGTCCGCCAGATCCGGGCGGTTGCCGTCGCCCTGCGATCCCCTGGCGATCCCGGTGCCCATGCCGGCTCCGGGCATCATCAGCCCGGCCAGCATGGTGTCGGGGCGTCCCTGGTCGTGGGCCTGTGCCTCATCGGGAACCGGCTCGTCGCAGAGCACGGCGATCAGCTGCCGCAGGCTCCGGACCCCGAGCACGGAGATCCCGGGCACCAGAGCGGCCTCACCCGCGGTCTGTTCGGGGACGACCACCTGCCGGTATCCGGCCTCCGCCGCGGCGAGGACGGCGGGCAGTACCCCGCGCACCGGCCGCACCCTGCCGTCCAGCCCCAGCTCGCCGATCATCACCACGTCGGCGATCGAGGCGGGGTCGATCCGTTCCGCGGCGCCGAGCACGGCGCAGGCGACGGCCAGATCGAAACCGGAACCGCCCTTGGGGACCGAGGCCGGTGACAGCCCCACCGTGAGCTTCTTCTGTGGCCACTCCGCCCCGGAATTGACCACGGCGGCCCTGACCCGGTCCCGGCTCTCCACCAGGCTCTTGTCGGGAAGACCCACCAGGGTGAACGCCGCGACCCCGGCCTCCAGATCCGCCTGGACCTCCACCACCACGCCCTCGACACCGACCAGTGCCACCGAGCAGGCACGCGCGAACGCCATCAGGCCACCCCCCGCGCATGCTCCGCCGTGGGCGCGCCGCGGTGGGGCAGCACCACCCCGACGAGGTCGATCCGTACCCCACCGGGCGGCGGGCCGCCGTGGCCGGCCAGCCAGAGTTCGGCCAGTCGCCGCAGGCGGTCCGCCTTGGCCGGTGTGACCGCCGCCATCGGGTGCTCGAACGCCCCCGCCCTGCGGGTCTTGACCTCGCAGATGACGAGCGCGTCACCGTCCTTCGCGACGATGTCGATCTCGCCGGCGCGACAGCGCCAGTTCCGTTCCAGTACGGACATGCCGGCGTCGGTCAGCAGCCGCGCCGCCAGATCCTCGCCGTACCGCCCGAGTGCCCCCCGTGCGTTCATATCGGCACCACCTCCGGCACCGACTGTGACGCTTCCGCTCCCACCTAGTGGATCTCGGTGGACAACTCCGCCGTTGTGGACAACTCAGCCACCCGGAAGTTCGAGATCGCTCTTGTTGAGCTCCTCGATGTTGACGTCCTTGAACGTCAGGACCCGCACCTGCTTGACGAACCGTGCAGGCCGGTACATGTCCCAGACCCAGGCGTCCGCCATGGACACCTCGAAAAACACCTCGCCCTGGACCGAGTGCACCTGCATCTCGTAGTCGTTGGTGAGGTAGAAGCGCCGTTCGGTCTCGATCACGTATTTGAACAGACCGACGACATCGCGGTACTCCCGGTAGAGCTTCAGCTCCATCTCGGTCTCGTACTTCTCGAGGTCCTCGGCGCTCATTGGCATGTTCCCCTTCAGCCGTGCGTTCCCCCATTGTGCGCCAGCGTCCCTGATCCCCGGTCGCTCAGGCGATTTCGGGGGCCAGAACCAGTGGCGTACGCGGAGGACCCTCGTCGAGCAGCGTGCGCAGCAGCTCGGCGAGTCTGGTCGGGTACACCGTCTCACGCGCCGCCGACAGTTCGGCGGAGGTCCACCACCTCAGACCCGCGACACTGCGGCGTTCCAGCCCGGTCTGCCCGCTGGTGTCCGTCGCGGTCTGGGTGGTGCGGGCCAGGAAGTACCACTCGTCCTGGTCCCAGCGCCGCCCGTCGAACGGGAAGGAGCACATCCGCTGCCAGAGCAGCGGGCCCAGCTCGACGTCCGTGATCCCGGTTTCCTCGGCCAGCTCGCGCAGGGCGGCCTGCTCGCGGGTCTCGTCGCCCTCGAGGCCGCCGCCGGGGGTGAACCACCAGGTGCTCGCCGGGTCCTCCGGTTCGAACCCGTGCATCAGCAGCACCCGGTCCTGCGGATCGAGGAGCACCAGGCGGGCGACCTTGCGCGTCTCAGCGGGCACCGGCGGTCGCCTTCCCCTGCTTGTTCCGCTTGGACCGGGCGGAGCGCGCCGCGACGGGTCCGTACACGGCGCCCCCCAGGATGAGCACCACGCCCACTGCCACGGCCCCGAGCTGAAGCTTCAAAGGCCCCGGGGACGACACCCCGCCGGGCAGGGCGGCAAAGGCCTCCGGCCGGTCGATCATGCCGCCGAGCGGCCAGGCGACCGCGTCCACCCGGGCCTGCACGGCGCTGCGCGGCACCGCGCCCTGCCCGGCGTCCTCCAGGTGGACCCGGGAGTCCAGCGAGGACCTGCGGTCGTCACCGAGGAGGAAGAGCTTGCCCTGCGGCACCTCGGCCGTGAAGTCGTTCGCCGAGGCGGGTTCGCCGGCCTGAAGATACGGTTCCTCAAGGGGTATGCCGTTGACCGTGAGGCGGCCGCCCTTGCCGCAGCAGGCGATCTTGTCGCCGCCGGTCCCGACGACCCGCTTCACCATCGGCATGTCACCCCACGCGGGGTCGGTGAACACCACGACATCGCCCCGGCGCACCTCGCCGCCGTCCACCCGCTGGGCGAGTACCCGGTCGCCGGCGTTCACCGTGGGGGTCATCGACTCGGTCGGCACCGTGTACGGCCGGTACACCACGGCTGCCCAGGCGAAGCCGCCGAGGAAGAGCACACAGCCGACGGCCACGGCCAGCCCCGACAGCTTGCTGCCGAGCCGGCCGTGGCCGTCACCCGTACGTCCTGTTCCACTCATCGCAGCGTCCCCCATCGGAGATCGACAATCGCTGATCCGAGTCGGCACCCTACCCGGCGGTACGCCCGCTGGTCAGCCTCCGCCGTCGCCAGAACACGAGGGGCAGCGCCCCGGCTACACCGAGTGCTCCCGGCGCCAGCCCCATCGCGGCGTTCAGCCCCGGCTGGTCGAAGGTCTTCGGGACGGGCAGGGTCGCCCAGCGGTTCACGGGCCACGCGATGACCACGGCCCGGCCGACCACCTCGTCGGTCGAGACGGTGCCGCCGCCCGGCAGCTCCTGGTGGTAGCGCGAGTCGAGGGAGTTCTGACGGTGGTCGCCCATCACCCAGATCCGGCCCTTGGGCACCTTGATCGGGCCGAACGGCTCGTCGTTGCAGGGAGTGTTGCCCTCGAAGATGAACGACTTGTCGTCCAGCGCCTTGCCGTTGACCGTGACCGGTCCGTTCTTCTTGCACTCCACCGTGTCACCGCCGACCGCGATGACGCGCTTGATCAGGTCCTTCTCCTCGGCCGACGGCATCAGGCCGATGAAGCTCAGGAACTTCTGCACCACGTTCGGGTCAGGGGCGGCGGTGTCCTCCAGCCAGCCGCCCGGGTCGTGGAACACGACCACTTCGCCCCGCTCGGGCTCCGAGCCGAACCACGGTGTCAGCTTGTCGACCAGCACCCGGTCGCCCCGCTGGAGCGTGTTCTGCATCGAGTCCGAGGGGATCGAGAACGCCTGCACCAGGAAGGTCTTGATCAGCAGCGCGAGGATGAGCGCGATGCCGATGAGGAGAGGCAGTTCCTTCCAGAAGGAGCGGGGCTTCTTCTGCGCCGTGCTGCCACTGTCCGGGGACTCGCTGTCACTCTCCGTCGGGCCCGCCGTGGCCCCGGCGGCCTCGCCATTCCCCGGAATGTCCGGCCGGTCCTCGGGTTCGTCGTGTCCGGATCGTGCGCCGACCGCCAAATCCCCCACATCCACTCCTTATTCCGTGCCACCGCCTGCGCCCTAGCCGGTGCAGGCCCGCCACTCCCATAACGAGCGGGAGTTCCGCAGGGGTCGGGAGCCGGATCATTCCGTTGGGATCCTGGGACACACTATTCGACGGTGCGGGGGCAGCCGCCGTCCCGGCGCGCGCGTCCGGCACCGAGGAGAAGGCCGAGCGTTCCTCCAGTTCCCGCCAGTGCCCGAAGGGCCAGGCGATCACCACGGCCCGTCCCACTACCGCGTCCTCGGAAACCGTGCCGTTACCCGTCTTGTCCAGATGGAAGCGCGAATCGGCCGAATTGGAGCGATGGTCCCCCATCACGAAGATTCTTCCGGCTGGAACCTTTACCTCGAATTTGATCGTGGAGGGCGAATCGCCGGGAAAAACGTACGGCTCGTCGACCGCCACCCCGTTCACGATGAGCCGGCCGTCCTTCTCGCAGCACCTCACCGTGTCGCCGCCGACGGCGACCACCCGCTTGATCAGATCCTGCTCGTCGTCGGAGGGCAGCAGTCCGATGAAGGTCAGCGCCTCCTTCACCTGCTTGATGACGACGGGCGAGTCCTCACCGCCGGCCGACACCGGGTTCGGCGGCGGCCAGTCGGAGGGGTTCTTGAACACGACGACGTCGCCGCGCTCCGGCTCGGAGCCGAACCACGGCGTCAGCTTGTCCACGAGCACCCGGTCACCGATCCGGATGGTCTGCTCCATCGACCCCGACGGGATCACGAAGGCCTGTACCAGGAAGGTCTTGAGGACCAGAGCGATCAGCAGCGCCACGGTGATGAGAAGGGGGATCTCCTTCACCGCGGACCTGCGCCGCTTCCGCTTCACCCGGCGGGCCAGCTTGCGCCGTTCCGCACGGGTGGGCAGGGACCGCGCGGCCGTCGGCCGGGTGCCGGTGGGCAGCGGAGTCTCCGGGTCCGCGGCGGCGGGCCGCCGCCCGCGGTTACCCATGGGCCGAGCCGGGCGCCGGTACGCCGTCGAAGGCCCCGGTCTCCGGCACGGAGCCCAGTCGGCGAAGCGGCCAGCCCAGCCAGTCCGCCCGGCCGATCACCTTGTCGACGGGCACCATGCCGCCGCCCGGCTCGCCGAGGTGGTCCCGGGAGTCCCGGGAATTGCCGCGGTGGTCGCCCATCATCCACAGCGTGCCGTCGGGCACGACGATGTCGAAGGGCGCGCGGGACGGCGCGTCCCCCGCGAACAGGTAGTCCTCGTTCACGGGCCGGCCGTTCACCTCGACCCTCCCGCGCTTGTCGCAGCAGACCACCCGGTCGCCCCCCACGCCCACCACCCGCTTCACGAAGTCGGTCTCGGCGGGCTCCGCGAGCCCGAGGGAAGCCGCCGCCCCGTGCAGCAGCCCGGTCACGGGGTTCTCCGACGGCGCCTCCTGGACGAAGGAGCCGGTGCCGTCGAAGACCACCACGTCGCCGCGCCGGGGCACGGAGCCGAAACGGTACGCCAGTTTGTTGACGAGCACCCGGTCCCCGACCTGCAGGGTGGACTCCATCGAGCCGCTCGGGATCAGGAACGGCTGCACCACGAACGTGCTGAAGAGCAGCACGCCGACCGCGCAGACGACGCCGAGGGCAAGGGTGCGCCGCCACGATGTCGAGACGGCGAAACGGCTCGTGGTACGCGAAGAGCGCGACCCCTCCTCCGGTCCCGTAGCGGGTGCGGAGGAGCGGTCGCGCTCCAGGTGCTCTGCTTCCGTGTCCATCGGGGCCAGAGCTTATCCGGCCGTCCTGTGGACCAGGGAATCAGCTCAGCGGTCGCGCTTCTCCTTGATCTTCGCGGCCTTGCCGCGCAGCTCACGGAGGAAGTACAGCTTGGCGCGGCGCACGTCACCGCGGGTGATGAGCTCGATCTTCTCGAAGATCGGGCTGTGCACCGGGAAGGTGCGCTCGACGCCGACCTGGAAGGAGACCTTGCGGACCGTGAAGGTCTCGCTGATGCCCGCGCCCTGGCGGCGGATGACAATGCCCTTGAACTGCTGGATACGGGAGCGGTTGCCCTCGATCACGCGGACGTGGACGTTGACGGTGTCGCCAGGGCGGAAGGCGGGGACGTCGGTGCGCAGCGAAGCGGCGTTGACGTCGTCGAGCAGGGAAGCCATGGTGTCTGCTTTCTTCGCCGATGCCACAGGTCATCGACGGGAGAGTGATGAGTTCGGGGTGCTGATCGCGTCGGACGGGCGTCGTTCCCCCTGTGGCAGGGGCGCACGCGGACGTACAGCAGCGGCCTATTCTTCCACGGCCTGGGGCCTGCGCCAAAATCGGCCGCCGGGCTCCGGCGACCAGCCGAGGATGGAGAGCATCTCGCGGTCCTTCTTGTCGAAGGCGCTCGCCTCGCAACGCTCGATCAGATCGGGCCGGTTGAGTGCGGTACGGCGGAAGGCCTCGTCCCGGCGCCAGCGCGCGATGCGCCCGTGGTGGCCGCTGAGCAGCACGTCCGGAATCCCCCGGCCGCGCCACTCGGGCGGCTTGGTGTAGACGGGGCCCTCCAGCAGGTTGGCCATCGGGCCCGGGGCGAAGGAGTCGTCCCGGTGCGACTCGGCGTTGCCGAGCACGCCGGGCAGCAGCCGGGCCACCGCCTCCGTGATCACCAGCACCGCGGCCTCGCCGCCGGCCAGCACGTAGTCGCCGATGGACACCTCGACGACCGGCATCCGGGTGGCGTACTCCTCCGTGACCCGCCGGTCGATGCCCTCGTAACGGGCGGGGGTGAAGATCAGCCAGGGCCGCTCGGACAGCTCGACGGCGAGTTCCTGGGTGAACGGCCGGCCGCTCGGCGTGGGGACCACGAGGACCGGGGAGTGCGCCCCGGACTCGTACCCGTCCGCCAGGGCCTCGTCCAGCGCGTCGCCCCACGGCTCGGTCTTCATGACCATGCCGGGGCCGCCGCCGTAAGGGGTGTCGTCGACCGTGTTGTGGCGGTCGTACGTCCACTCCCGCAGGTCGTGCACCCGCACGTCGAGGCGGCCGCGGGCGCGGGCCTTGCCGACGAGCGAGACGTTCAGCGGTTCCAGGTACTCGGGGAAGATCGTGACGACGTCGAGGCGCATCAGACGTCTTTCCCGGGTGCGGCCGAATCCTCTTCGGGGGTTTCGGCGGCGGCCTCCTCGTCGCGCGCGGACACCACGATCGCCTGGCTCTCGTCGATCAGACCGGGCGGCGGCGTGATCACGGCGCGCTGCTCCTCCAGGTCGATCTCGGTGACGATCTCCTCGACGAACGGGATCATGACCTCACTGCCGTCGGGCCGCTCCACGATGAAGAGGTCCTGGGACGGCAGGTGCGTGATCTCGGTGATCCGGCCGATCTCGGTGCCGTCGGCGAGGACCACGTCGAGGTCCATCAGCTGATGGTCGTAGAACTCCTCGGGATCCTCCGGGAGTTCAGCCGGGTCGACTTCGGCGATCAGCAGGGTGTTGCGCAGCGCCTCGGCGCCCGTACGGTCCCGTACGCCCTCGAAGCGCAGCAGCAGCCTGCCGCTGTGCACCCGGCCGGTCTCGATCGTCAAGGGCCCCGTGGAGGCCGGCTCGGTGGCCAGTACGGCGCCGGGTCCGAGCCGGAGCTCCGGCTCGTCCGTGCGCACCTCGACGGTGACCTCGCCCTTGATGCCGTGGGCGCGACCGATCCGCGCGACTACCAACTGCACCTTGTGTCTCTCCTGTCGTACGACGACGGGCCGGGGTGGGCGCATGGCCCTCCCCGGCCCGTGCCGGTGTTCAACTCTTTCAGCGGACCTGGTCCACATCGACGAGGTCGACGCGGATACCACGGCCGCCGATGGCGCCCACGACGGTACGCAGCGCGCGTGCGGTGCGACCGTTGCGGCCGATCACCTTTCCGAGGTCATCGGGATGGACCCGAACCTCGAGCACACGTCCACGACGCAGGGTGCGCGAGGCGACCTGCACGTCGTCGGGGTTGTCGACGATGCCTTTCACGAGGTGCTCGAGAGCCTCCTCGAGCATGCTCAGGCCTCGGTCGACTCGGCGGGCGCGGCGGCGTCAGCAGCCTCGTCCGCCTTCTTGTCGGCCTTCTTCGCCTTCTGCGTGATGGCCTCGCCCTTGGACTCCTCGCCGGCGTCCTTGGTGAGGGCCTCGAACAGGGCACGCTTGTCAGCCTTGGGCTCCGGCTGCAGCAGCGGCGCGGGGGCCGGAAGGCCCTTGTGCGCCTGCCAGTCACCGGTGAGCTTCAGGATGGCGAGAACCGGCTCGGTCGGCTGGGCGCCGACAGACAGCCAGTACTGCGCGCGCTCTGCGTTGACCTCGATGCGCGAGGGGTTCTGTACCGGGTGGTACAGGCCGATCTCCTCGATGGCCCGGCCGTCACGGCGGGTACGGGAGTCGGCGACGACGATGCGGTAGTGAGGCGAACGGATCTTGCCCAGACGCTTCAGCTTGATCTTGACTGCCACGGAAGTGGTGTCTCCTGGTCTATGACGTGGTTGGGCACAACGAAGATGCCACGTGGGGTTGCGGTACTCGGGTGCCCGATGGACGCGTCAGCCGGAGGAGAGAGGGGTCCTGTGCGACTGTCGAGTACAGCTAGCCATTGTGCCACACCCCACCGCCTCACCCCACCGCGACCACTGCTTCAGGGATACGGAACGGCTTTCCGCAGCCGCCGCAGACGATCGGGGCCTGGGCGAGGACCGACGGGACCACGCGCACGTTGCGTCCGCAGTCGCAGACGGCCTTGACCCGCACGCCGCCTCCGGAGGAGCCGTGCCGGGCCGCGGGTCCGCGGAAGGAGCGCTTGGTGTCGGCGGCGGTGGCGACGGTGTGCGCCTTGAGGGCGCGCTGCAGCCGTTCCGTCGTCGGCCGGTACCGGCGCTTGGCCTCCGGGTTGAGCGTGACCAGCGAGAAGCCACTGCTGGGGTGGGGTTCCTCGGCGTGATCGAGGCCCAGCTCCTCGGCGATCGCGAGGAACCGACGGTTGTGATATCGGCCGGCGCGCGAGGTGTCGCGGACACCTCTGGCGGCGGCAATGCCGTGGACTGCCTCATGGAGCAGCCGTTCGAAGGAGAGCTCGGCGCCGCAAGCGGACGAGGACTCTCCGATCAGGGACTCGGGCGCGGCAAGATCGGGCAGCTCGGGGTGGTACCGCTGAATGTCGGCCCACGCCTGTGCCAGCTCTGCGGCAAGTACAGGTGGTGTCGTGCTCACGTCGTGACAACGAGCGCGAGTGCCCCGGTGTTCCGATTCCGGGCCATCCCAAATATTTTGCACGTACCAGTCAGTTGCCGTTCATGCGTCCTGACGAGGGCGGGTGCGCTGATCTGCGGAGAAGCCGCACAGCTCGCACCAAGGTGGTACGTAGCGCCGTGTACGCCCCGGCGCGTAGACGGCGCGTACGCCCGCTCCGGCCGCGCGGACCGGGCGCGCCCACCACGGGCGGACGCCGGTCGCGGACACCGACACTACCCGGCCCGCCGGCCGCCCCCGCGACCTCCTCCCCGAACAGCGCGGCGAGGCCCCCGGGGGGACCGCAGGCCCCGCGGGGACCGGGCACGGAGCGCTCGACGTGCCCACCCCGGCGCGCCGGGTGAAACTGGTACCGCGGCGCGGGAGGACGGAACCTCCGGGCACCGCTGCCCTACGGGTGCTCCGGGCCCCGGCGCATCGCCGGCCGCCGCCGCGGGCAACCATTGCGCGTAGACCCCTGGACGCGGCGGCGGATGCGCAGTTCTCTGGCATACGGGGGAAGCGCGGACGTACGGCCACGGGGAAACCGTCCATTCAGGCACGAACGATCGGTATCACCGGCATCTCGGCGGATTGGGGCGCATTCCATGACACCTACGCTCGTCCGGCACCACACGCAGGCGGAGCCGTCCGCGTCCGTGGACACCGGGTCCCGTGCCCGTGACTGGGCCGAGATCCAGGAGCGGATGCTCGCACCGCTGTACGAGGCGGTCTACACGCGGCTCGAAGTCGGCCCGGCCACGCGGATGCTCGCGCTCGGTTGCGGCTCCGGCCTCGCGCTGCTGATCGCGGCCGCCCGCGGGGCCCACGTCACCGGCGTCGACACCGACCTCGAACGCCTCGCACTCGCGCGGATCCGGCTGCTGCCCGGCCCGGAGGACGAGGCCGGCCCCGGCCCCTTCGAGGCGCGGCTGCTTCAGTCCCCTCCGGACGCGGCGGCCGGCCACGAGCCGTACAACCTGATCACCGCGTTCACCCCCATCGGCTGCTCCCCCGACGACGCGGAGGAACTGGTGAGGACGCTCGGTGCCGCGGTGCCCTCGGCGGGCCGGCGCAGCACGGTCGTCCTGACCGGCTGGGGGCCGCCCGAGCGGTGCGCCACCGATGCCGTGCTGCAGGTGGCGACCCGGCTGGCGGAGGGCTCCGGCGCACCGCGGGCCACGAACGGGCTCGGGGCGCGGCGGGACGACCTGGAGAACGTGGCGTCCCGGGCCGGGCTGAACCCGGACGGCTCGGGGCGGGTGGCGTGCCCGTTCGGCTACGCGGACGTGGACAGCGCGGTACGCGGCCTGCTGTCGACGCGGCTCTTCGACGCCGCGGTACGGGCGACGGACCGGTCCCAGGTGGAGAAGGAGGTCGCGGAGGCTCTGCATCCGCATCTGCGCCGGGACGGCACGGTCTGGATGCCCAACGTGTTCCGCTACCTCGTCTGCACGACGTAGGAATCGCGGGGGCCGGTCCGAGCCACGGCACCCCGTCGCGGGGGCCGGTCCGAGCGCCGGCACCCCGTCGCGTCGCGGGGCCGGTCCGAGCGCCGGCACCCCGTCGCGGGGCCGGTCCGAGCCACGGCACCCCGTCGCGGGGGCCGGTCCGGGCGGCCGGCCCCACGATCCGGCGCTACTTCGCGGGCCGGGTGATCCCGGCCGCCCGGTAGGCGTCCGCCTCGTCCAGCGTCTCGTTCGCCAGCAGCGCCGCGGCCAGGGCGTCCAGCCGGTCCCGGTTCTCGCGCAGCATCCGGCAGGCCGCCTCGTAGCACTCGTCGACGATGCGGCGCATCTCGCCGTCCACCGCGTCCAGCGTCGCGGGCGCCGCCGACAGGCCGTACGCCTGCTGGGCATCGCCCGGGACCGCCGTCAGCCGGCCCACCTTGTGGCTCATGCCCCAGCGGCCCACCATGCCCCGGGCCAGGTGGGTGACCTGTTCCAGATCGCTCTCCGCGCCGGTGGTGACGACGCCGAACACCACCTGCTCGGCCGCCATGCCGCCGAGAGCGCCGATGATCCGGCCGCGCAGGTACTCCTCCGTGTACGCGTACTTGTCGGCGTCGGGCGTCGAGAGCGTGACGCCCAGGGCCCGGCCGCGCGGCACGATGGTGACCTTGCGAACCGGGTCCGAGCCCGGCTGGAGCATCCCCAGCAGCGCGTGCCCGCTCTCGTGGTACGCGGTCCTGCGGCGCTCCTCGTCCGACATGACGAGCGAGCGCTCGGCCCCGAGCTGGACCTTCTCCAGAGCGTCCGAGAAGTCCGCGCCGTTCACCTCCGACTGCCCCCGCTTCACGGCGAGGAGCGCGGCCTCGTTGGCGAGGTTGGCGAGATCGGCGCCGGTCATGCCCGGAGTCGAACGGGCCACCTGGGTCAGTTCCACGTCCTCGGCCATCGGGATCTGCCGGGTGTGGATCTCCAGGATCGCCTCCCGGCCGTTCCTGTCCGGCGGGCTGACCTGGACGATCCGGTCGAAGCGGCCGGGCCGGGTGAGCGCCGGGTCGAGGACGTCCGCCCGGTTGGTCGCCGCGAGCACCACCACGCCCTCCGAGCCGGAGAAACCGTCCATCTCGGTGAGGATCTGGTTGAGCGTCTGCTCCCGCTCGTCGTGGCCGCCCATGCCCGAACCGCCGCCGCGGGCCCGGCCGATGGTGTCGATCTCGTCGATGAACACGATGGCGGGGGCGACCTTGCGCGCCTCGGCGAACAGCTCCCGGACCCGTCCGGCGCCGACCCCGACGATCATCTCGATGAACTCGGAGGCCGAGGCGGAGAAGAACGGCACCCCCGCCTCCCCCGCGACCGCCCTCGCCAGCAGCGTCTTGCCGGTGCCGGGAGGGCCCGCCAGCAGTACTCCCCCGGGCATCCGGGCCCCCATCTTCCGGTAGGCGCCGGGGTTCTTCAGGAAGTCGACGACATCGTTGAGCTCGCCCTCGACCTCGTCGATGCCCGCCACGTCCTTGAACGTCGTGCGCCGGCTCCCCTCCAGCTCGACCGGCTTGGGCGGGGGCTTGCGGCCGAAGCCGCCCATCCCGCCGCCCATCCCACCGCGCGCCATCCGCCGGGCGATGAACACCCACAGCAGGACGAGCAGCAGCATCGGCGCCAGCGAGATGAGCAGGTTGGAGAGGAAGCTGCGTTCCTTGACGACCGGTTCGGCGGTGACCGTCACATCGTCCTTGACCAGCTCGCCCCAGAGGTTGTCGTCGGCGAACGCGGGCCTCTGCGTGACGAACTTCGTGTACGTGTCGTCGCTGCCCGGGACCTTCGCCTTCTTCTTCAGCTGCCCCTGGATGGCATCGCCCTTGGAGTAGATCTTGGAGACGTTGCCCGAGGTGACCTGCTTGCTGAACTCCGTGTACGCGATCGTCGGCCCGTCCTTGCCGTTGAAGAACGACAGCACCAGATTGGCGATCAGATAGACGGCCAGCGCGGTCAGCAGGAGCCCGCCCCAGCCCCCTGGCATCTTCCGGCCGGGCGGCGGGGGCTTCGGTGCGCCTTCGGAGCGCCAGGGCTGGTCGGGGCGGTCGCGGGGAGGTACGGGGTTGGTCACGCGTGCTCCTCTGCCGACGGCCACTTCTGGTGACATTAAGGGAGAAATCCCGCATAAGCCCCCGGAGCTTCCGGTATCCGCGAGGATCCCGTCACTATCCAGAATCCTGTTTACTGTTTCGTTCGTGAACGCCTTCGATGACCGCCTCCTCACACGCAACGGGCTGGCGGCCCGTCAGCTCGCGGTCCTGCTGCTCGACCACGAGCCGGACACGCGGCTGCCCCGCGTGCGGGACTACGCGCAGGAGCTGGGCTGCGGGAACGGTACGGTCCAGGCGGCCCTGCGACTCCTGGAGGAGGCCGGCGCCATCGGGACGACCGCCCGAGGACACCTCGGGACCTTCCTCGTCCATTCGGACCGCTCCGTACTCTGGCGGCCCTCCGGGCTCGGGACACTGCTGGCCGCGATGCCCCTGCCGTACTCCCGCCGGTACGAGGGCCTGGCGACCGGGCTGCGCGGCGCCTTCGAGGAGGCCGGCACCCCCTTCGCGATCACGTTCATGCGCGGCGCCGGCGCCCGGACCGCGGCACTGCTGGAAGGCAAGGTCGACCTCGTCGTCCTCTCCCGCTTCGCCGCCGACGAGCTGATCGCCGAACATCCGGTGGAGCTGGTGGCCGACCTGGGACCGGCCACCTACGTCGGCGCGCACGGCATGCTGCTGCGCCACGGCGTGGACGTGAACACGCAGGGCCTGCGGGTCGCGGTCGACCACGCCTCGGAGGACCTGCGGATGCTCGTCGAGCGGGTCTTCGCCGGGCGGGACGACATCCAGTGGCTGGAAGCCTCGTACATGCAGCTGCGCGACCTCTTCGCCCGCGCCGAGGTCGACGCCGCCGTCTGGAACCTCGACGAGGTGCAGGACCGCCTCGGACTCGGCGTCGACGTGCTCCCGCTGGGGGACGAGGTCACCCGCGAGCTGGCGCTGCGCAACTCCAGCGCGGCCGTCATCGGCCGGACCGACGGGACCAAGGCCCTGGCCGCCGTCCGGGACTCGCTGGACCTCTCGCTGATCACTTCGCTCCAGGGCGAGGTCCTCAAGGGCACGCGCGTGCCCTCGTACTGACCCGGGCGAACGGGAGAGGGCGAAGGTCCCGCACGAACGGGACCTCGCCCTCATCAAAATACAAAATCCTGGTTATTGTCGGTTTCAGAAGGACCGCCGAGGCCGCCGACTTCGTCACGGCCGAGCTGGCCGCCCTGGAAGCCGACGGCCGCACCGTGACCGAGGCCACCGCGGGCTTCGGCTTCTCGATGGGGGAGCTGCGGACGGGCCGACGGGCGGCCTAAGGCCCGCCCCTCACGCGTCACGAGGCACGCATGCGTAAGGGGCGCCCCCCTTGGCGGGCGCCCCTCACACCTGGATCGTCCGGGCTGTCAGCCCATGAACTTCTTGAACTCGTCCGGCAGCTCGAAGTTCTGGTCGTCCTGACCCGCCGGCAGGCCGAGCGCACCGCCCTGGGCCGCCTGCTCGCGACGGGCCGCCGCGGCCTGCTCCTCGGCCTTGCGCTTCATCGGGTTACCGCTCTTGCGCTTGCCCTTGGCCTGCTTGACCTGCTTCTTCTGCCGGCCGGGGCCGCCGCCCATGCCCGGCATCCCGGGCATCCCCGGCATGCCACCGCCCTGCGCCATCTTCGACATCATCTTGCGGGCCTCGAAGAACCGCTCGACCAGGTTCTTCACGGCGCTGACCTCGACACCGGAGCCCTTGGCGATACGGGCCCGCCGCGAGCCGTTGATGATCGTCGGCTCGGCGCGCTCCTTCGGCGTCATCGACTTGATGATCGCGGCGGTGCGATCGACGTCACGCTCGTCGATGTTGTTGATCTGGTCCTTGATCTGCCCCATGCCGGGCAGCATCCCGAGCAGCTTGGAGATGGAGCCCATCTTCCGGACCTGCTCCATCTGGGCCAGGAAGTCGTCGAGCGTGAAGTCCTTGCCCTTGCTCGACGCCAGCTTGGAGGCCATTTGAGCGGCCTCTTCCTGGCTGAAGGTCTTCTCCGCCTGCTCGATCAGGGTGAGCAGGTCACCCATGTCGAGGATGCGGGACGCCATGCGGTCGGGGTGGAAGGCGTCGAAGTCCTCGAGCTTCTCACCGTTCGACGCGAACATGATCTGCTTGCCCGTGACGTGGGCGATCGACAGGGCCGCACCACCGCGGGCGTCACCGTCGAGCTTGGAGAGCACCACGCCGTCGAAGCCGACGCCGTCGCGGAAGGCCTCCGCGGTGTTGACCGCGTCCTGGCCGATCATCGCGTCGACGACGAACAGGATCTCGTCGGGGCTGACGGCGTCGCGGATGTCCGCGGCCTGCTGCATCAGCTCCTGGTCGATGCCGAGGCGGCCGGCGGTGTCGACGACGACGACGTCGTACTGCTTGGTCCGCGCGTACTCGATCGAGTCCTTGGCGACCTGGACCGGGTCACCGACGCCGTTGCCCGGCTGAGGCGCGTACACCGCGACACCGGCGCGGTCGGCGACGACGCTCAGCTGGTTGACGGCGTTGGGGCGCTGGAGGTCGCAGGCGACGAGCAGCGGGGAGTGGCCCTGGCCCTTGAGCCAGACGCCGAGCTTTCCGGCCAGCGTCGTCTTACCGGCGCCCTGGAGACCCGCGAGCATGATCACGGTGGGCGCGGTCTTCGCGAACCGCAGCCGCCGGGTCTCGCCGCCGAGGATGGAGACGAGCTCCTCGTTGACGATCTTGACGACCTGCTGGGCCGGATTCAGTGCCTGGGAGACCTCGGCGCCGCGCGCCCGCTCCTTGACGTTGGCGATGAAGGCGCGCACGACGGGCAGCGCGACGTCCGCTTCCAGCAGGGCGATACGGATCTCGCGAGCCGTGGCGTCGATGTCCGCCTCGGACAAGCGGCCCTTGCCCCTGAGGTTCTTGAAAGTCGCGGCAAGGCGGTCGGAGAGAGTATCGAACACGGCGCTCGTCGGTCCTCAGGGTCGGGGGCGGGGTCAGGTAGTCGTCCCCCAGGGTATCCGGACGCCGGGGAACGCAAAGCCCTCGCCCGGTTCTCGTGACGGGCGAGGGCCTTTTCGCGGGGTGGCGGGCCTCAGCCCAGTGCCTTCTCGACCTCCCTCGCCAGCTCCGCGGCGCGCTCCGCGGCCAGCGGCTGCCCGTCCCCGTCCGTGACGTAGAAGGCGTCCACCGCGTTCGCCCCGAGGGTCGACACATGGGCGCTGCGCACCCGTACCGCGCTCTGCTCCAGCGCCCGGCCGATGCGGTGCAGCAGGCCAGGGGCGTCCTGGGCGCGCACCTCGATCACCGTGGCCAGCCGCGAGCCGGCCTCCGCGACCGTCACCCTCGGCGGCGGGGCCTTCACTCCGCGGCGCCGCGGGTAGGCCGCCTCGCGCTCGGCCAGGCGGGCCCGGATGTCCAGGGAGCCGTCCAGGGCGCGGACGAGGTCGGCGCGCAGCCGGGCCGCCTGGGGCAGGGAGCCGTACTCGGCCGCGACCCGCCAGCTGAGCAGCAGCAGGTCCGCGGTCTCGCCCAGTTCGGTGGGGAGCTCCACGGCCCGCAGGTCGGCGGCGCGGACGGTGAGGCGGTGCAGGGCGAGGACGCCGGCGGCGGCGGGCAGGACGCCGGGCCGGTCGGGGAGGGCGATGAGGAGTTCCACGCCGACGGGCTCGGGACCGCCGTCCTCGTGCGGGGCCTCGGGCTGGGTGTGCAGGGCGAGGACCGGTTCGCCGGTGCGCAGGGCCTCGATGGCCAGGCGCTCCTGCTCGGCGCCGGGCGCCTCGGGAGCGGGTTCCTCGGGCGCCTCGCCGGCGAGGACCGCCGCGACCCGCTTGACCAGGTCGGTGACGAGGGAGGCCCGCCAGGTGGACCATGCGGCGGGCCCGGTGGCGAGTGCGTCGGCCTCGGTGAGGGCGTGCAGGAGCTCCAGGGTGGCGGCGCTCCCGACGGCGGTGGCGACGGCGCGGACGGTGGCCGGATCGTCGAGGTCGCGCCGGGTGGCGGTCTCGATGAGCAGCAGATGGTGGCGTACGAGCGTGGCGATGACGCCCACGTCCTGCTGGTCGAAGCCGATCCGGGCGGCCATGTCGCGGGCGATGACCTCACCGGCGACGGAGTGGTCGCCGGGCCAGCCCTTGCCGATGTCGTGCAGCAGCGCGGCGACCAGGAGGAGGTCGGGGCGGCCGACGCGGCGGGTGAGGGTGGAGGCGCGGACGGCCGCCTCGACGAGGTGGCGGTCGACGGTCCAGGTGTGGACGGGGTTGCGCTGGGGCCGGCAGTGGACCCGTTCCCAGTCGGGCAGGAGCCGGGTGATGAGCCCCTCCGCCTCCAGGGCCTCCCACACGGGGACGGTGGCCTCGCCCGCACCGAGGAGGGTGACGAGTTCCTCCCGGGCCTCGGCGGGCCAGGGCACCGGCAGCGGCTTGGCGGCGCCGGCCAGGTGGCGTACGAGGTGACGGGAGAGCGGCAGTTCGGACTGGGCCGCCGCGGCGGCGGCCCGCAGGACGAGGACCGGGTCGCGCTCGGGCCGGGCGGTGCGGGCGAGTGCGACCTCCCCGTCGGCCTCCACGACACCGTCGGCGAGCGGGGTGCGGTCGGTGACCGGTGCCCTGCTCCCGCCCAGCATGGCGCGCAGCCGGGGGCGGACCGAGCGGGCCCGCAGCACCCGGTTGACCTCGCGCCAGGTGACGTCGGTGGCGTACGAGACGGTGCGGGCGGCCTCGTACACCTGGCGCAGCAGGGCGTCGGCGTCGAGCAGGCCGAGGGCGGCGGCGACCTGGTCCTGTTCCTGGAGGGCGAGGCGGTCGGTGGCGCGGCCGGTGGTGAGGTGGAGCGCGTCGCGGGCGTCGAGGAGGACGCGGCGGGCCTCGGCGAGGCCCTCGCGGGGGGCGTCGGCGACCCAGGAGGCGGCGACGGCGCGCAGGGCGGTGGCGTCGCGCAGTCCGCCGCGGGCCTCCTTGAGGTCGGGTTCCAGGAGGAACTGGAGCTCGCCCTGGCGTTCGGCCCGCTCCCGGCAGAGCTCGTCGAGTGCGGGCAGGCGCTTGGGGGCCTGGTTCCGCCAGTCCGCGAGGATCGCGGTGCGCAGGGAGGCGACGAGTCCGAGGTCCCCGGCGACGGGCCGGGCGTCGAGCAGGCCCAGCTGGACCTTGAGGTCCTCGCCGGCCGTCTTCCGGGCTTCGGCGGGGGTGCGTACGGAGTGGTCGAGGGCCAGGCCCAGGTCCCAGACGGGGTACCAGACGCGGTCGGCGAGGGCCGCCACGGCGCCGGCGTCGGCGCTGCCGTCGTGCAGCAGCAGGAGGTCGAGGTCGCTGCGCGGGGAGAGCTCGCCCCGGCCGTAGCCGCCGACGGCCACGAGGGCGGCGCCCCGGACGCCTGCGTGTTCGGCCCCGGCGGCGAAGAGGGCGGTCAGCCACTCGTCGGTGAGCGAGGCGAGGGCCGCACGGCGCGACGGCCCGGACGGCGCCTTCTCCTGGAGAAGGCGCAGCCGGGCCGCCGCATAGCCGCTGGGTCCCGATTCCTCGGATTCGGTGGTCACTTCGGTGCTCGTCACCCAGCTGCCTTTCCGTGTGCGGAACAGTCGGTCAGAGTGCGTCCGGGCCGCGTTCGCCGGTGCGGACCCGGATCGCGGTCTCGACCGGGACGCTCCAGACCTTGCCGTCACCGATCTTGCCGGTCCGGGCGGCCTTGACGACGACGTCGATGAGCTGTTCGGAGTCCTCGTCCTCGACGAGGACCTCGATGCGGATCTTCGGGACGAGGTCGACGGTGTACTCGGCGCCCCGGTAGACCTCGGTGTGGCCGCGCTGACGCCCGTAGCCGCTGGCTTCCGTGACCGTGAGGCCCTGGACGCCGAAGGCCTGGAGGGCCTCCTTGATCTCGTCGAGCCGGTGCGGCTTCACGACTGCGGTGATGAGCTTCATGCGTCCACCTTCTTGTTCGTCGGGGCTGCCGTGCCGGGCGCGGGAGTCGTGGTGCGCGGGGCCGCACCGCCGCCGGCGCCGCTGAAGTCGTACGCCGTCTCGGCGTGTTCGACCTGGTCGATGCCCGAGACCTCGTCGTCCTCCTCGACCCGCATCCCGATCGTCCTGTCGAGCAGGAAGGCGAGGACCGCGGAGACGACCAGAGAGTACGCGAGGACCGCGAAGACGCCGACGGCCTGCTTGCCGAGCTGGTCGAGTCCGCCGCCGTAGAAGAGGCCCTTGGCGTCGGACTGGACTCCGCCGGTGGCGAAGAAGCCGATGAGGAGGGACCCGGCCACACCGCCCACGAGGTGGACGCCGACGACGTCCAGGGAGTCGTCGTAGCCGAACCGGTACTTGAGGCCGACGGCCATGGCGCACAGCACACCGGCGATGGCGCCGACGGCGATGGCTCCGAGCGGGCTGACCGCGCCGCCCGCCGGGGTGATGGCGACGAGGCCGGCGACGGCTCCGGAGGCCGCTCCGAGGGTCGTGAACGAGCCGTGGCGGAGCTTCTCGTAGCCGAGCCAGGCGAGCATCGCGGCGGCGGTGGCGACCTGGGTGTTGACGAACATGACCGCACCGACGCCGTCGTCGTTGCCGAGCCAGGAGCCGGCGTTGAAGCCGAACCAGCCGAACCACAGGAGACCGGCGCCGAGCATGACGAGCGGCAGGCTGTGCGGCCGCATCGGGTCCTTCTTGAAGCCGACGCGCTTGCCGATGACGAGGATCACGCCGAGGGCCGCGGCGCCCGCGTTGATGTGGACGGCCGTACCGCCGGCGAAGTCGATGACCCCGAGCTCGAAGAGCCAGCCGCCCGCGCCCCAGACCCAGTGCGCGACCGGGAAGTAGACGACGGTGACCCAGAGGGTGATGAAGAGCGCCCACGAGGTGAACTTGACCCGGTCGGCGAGAGCGCCGCTGATCAGGGCCGGGGTGAGGACGGCGAACATCAGCTGGAAGACGGCGAAGACGTAGACCGGGATGGTGTAGCCGTCCCAGAGTTCCGTGACACCGATCCCGCTGAGGCCGACGAAGTCCTGGCTCCATCCGATGATCGAGCCGGAGTCGGTGCCGAAGGCGAGGCTGAATCCGTAGAGCACCCACAGGATCGTGACGATCCCGAGGCTGATGAAGCTCATCATCAGCATGTTGAGGGTGCTCTTGACGCGGACCATGCCTCCGTAGAAGAAGGCCAGGGCCGGGGTCATGAGCATCACCAGGGCCGAGCAGATGAGCATGAACCCGGTGTTGGCGGCAGACAGCGTCGGGGCGTCTGCTGCAAGCGTCGTGATGCCTGGGGGCATCGGCGTCTCCTCGTCGTCGGTGCGGCCGCGTGCGGGCGATGGGGGCACAACCACGTGCGGGACCACTGGGGAAAAGGTGCGGGCCGGTTATGCGCCATGAGATTCGCCCAGCGCCGTTTCCGCCGATGCCACACGATGTTTCGCCGCAGTGACTAAGAGGACCGCCGTGTTACGTCCCCATGAACCGCCCGTGTCGTACCTACGCTCGGGCCTACTCTGCGGCCGGAGCCGCATACGGAGCGGTTACGACGCTCCGGCAGGGGAATGACCACCCGAACCGCCCGGAAGACCACACGAACCGGCCACGGCGACCACCCGTTGACCAGTCGATCGGGGGAGCCGAAGTCGGTCGGTGCGGGGTGGCCGTCGTGGCCGGGGCGGAGGGACTGCTCAGACCGCTTCGGCGGTCTCGGGCAGTTGTGCGGTGAGGAGGTCGGTGAGCCGGGCGACCTCGGGAATGTCCCCGAAGTCCCTGGCGGCGGTGTCGACGGTCTTGCGCAGCCGGGTGTTGACGCGCTCCGAGCGGACCTTCTTGGCGACGCGCAGGGCCTTCTCGGCCAGCGCGGTGGACTGCTCGGGCTCGCGCTTGAGGAGGTGGACGGAGGCGAGGCCGACCAGATTGAGCGCGTACGACCGCTGGTGCTCGTCGTCCTCGCCGAAGAGCTCGACCGCCCTGCGCATGACGGGTTCGGCGAGCGAGGCGTACGTGGGACTGCGTCCGGCCACATAGGCCAGGTCGCGGTAGGAGTGGGAGTTCTCGCCGTTGAGCTCGGCCTCGGAGAAGAAGCGGATCCAGTCGGGCTCGGGCTCGCCGTCGACGCCCGCGTCGAGGAAGGTGTCCTCGGCCATCCGGACGGCCCGCTTGCACTTGCTGGGCTGGCCCATGTTGGCGTAGGCGCGGGCCTCCATCGCATACAGCATGGCCTGGGTCCGTGCGGTGGCGCAGTCCCGGCTTCCGTACTGCGCGAGGTGGATGAGCTCCAGCGCGTCGTCGGGTCGGCCGAGGTGGATCATCTGGCGGCTCATGCTGGACAGGACGTACGAGCCCAGCGGCTTGTCGCCGGCCTCCTTGGAGGCGTGCAGGGCGAGCACGAAGTACTTCTGGGCGGTGGGCTGGAGGCCGACGTCGTAACTCATCCAGCCCGCCAGCTCGGCCAGTTCGGCGGCGCAGCGGAACAGGCGCTTCGCGGTGGCGGCGGGCTGCGGCTCCTGGAGCAGGTCGGTGACCTCGTGGAGCTGGCCGACGACCGCCTTGCGGCGCAGTCCTCCGCCGCACTGGGCGTCCCACTGGCGGAACATCGCGGTGGTGGATTCCAGCAGGTCGAGCTCGGGTCCGGAGAGCCGGGAGGGACGGCGGGCGGCGGCGGCCGACTCCGGCTCGACGGATCCGCCGGACGCGACGGGCACCAGCCAGCGCTGCATGGGTTCGATGAGGGCGGGTCCTGCGGCGAGCGCCAGTGAGCTGCCGAGGAAGCCGCGGCGGGCGAGCATCAGGTCACTGCGGGAGAACTCGCTGAGCAGGGCGACGGTCTGGGGTCCCGCCCAGGGAAGGTCGACACCGGCCACGGAGGGTGCCTGGTGCGGGGCGCGCAGCCCCAGGTCCTCGACGGCGACGACGGAGCCGAAGCGTTCGGAGAACAGCTCGGACAGGATGCGCGGGATCGGTTCGCGCGGCTGCTCACCGTCGAGCCAGCGCCGCACCCGTGAGGTGTCGGTGCTGATGTGGTGGGCACCCATCTGGCGCGCTCTGCGGTTCACCTGCCGGGCCAGCTCGCCCTTCGACCAGCCACTGCGCACAAACCATGATCCCAATTGCCCGTTGGGGCGCTTACCGGCATTCGCATCGCCTGCGCCGCTGCCACTCACTGAACGCCCCCATCCGCCGAATACTGTCGCGCGAACCTCTATCAGAATGCCGCGAACCGATGCTGCCCGTACGCGGGTTGGTCGCTGTCGAACAGAAAGTCGGGTTGCCTGCGGCATACCCATGAGCGCACATACTTCCATGGTTCGTGTACCGACGGTAATCCTACGATCACCCCCTCGGCGAGGGCGATGACAGAAACGCCACCATTCGCCACCCCTTCGAATGAACGCCACCGCGTGCGGGCGCGATTCACTTGACAGACAGCGATCAGCGAGAGGCGCAGAGAAGCGTTTCGGGGCGCGCGCGGGGTCTCGCACTCCCGGCGGCACGCCCCGCGCGAACCGGTCGCCCGGCATGACGGAGCGTCACGAGGGTGCTCCGGGACGTAACCACCGGCGAGTCGGACCCGTTGGAGGGGGCATGGGCTTCACGATCGGCATCCGCGAGAGGCGGTCCGGCACACGGCGCCGCGGCCGTGCGGCCGAGGGCACGGCGGTGGGCGAGTACACGGGACTGTGGGGCTGGGCGGTCGTGCCGGGGGCCCGCGCGTCGGGCGGCGCGTGCTCGTGCGGGGACGCCGGTTGCCCCTCCCCCGGCGCGCATCCGCTGGGCTTCGCCCAGGAGGTGCCCGCCGGGGCGACGCTCGACGCGGCGGCGCGCGCGTGGGCCGAGGTGCCCGGCGCCGCGATGCTGCTGCCGGTGGGCCGCACCTTCGACGTGCTCGACGTCGCGGAGCCGGCCGGACGCCGGGCGCTCGTGCGGATGGAGCGGATGGGACTGCCGCTGGGCCCGGTGGCGGTGACCCCGGCCGGCCGGGCGCAGTTCTTCGTCGCGCCCGGCGCGGCCGCCGAGCTGCCCCGGCTGCTGTACCGGATGGGCTGGGACGACACGGGCCTGGACCTGCGGGCGCTGGGGGCCGGCTCCCACATCACCGCCCCGCCCTCGGACGAGGGCGGGCTCGGCCCGGTCCGCTGGCTGCGCCCGCCGGCCCTGGACACCGCGGCCGCGCCCCCGGAGGCCCGCCTGCTGCTGGGGGCGCTGGCGTACGTCTGCCACCGGCTGGCCCCGTGCGGCTGAGCGTCCGGTCGCGCCCTGTACAGCGAGGAGCCCGGCCGCGCGGTGCGTGCGGCCGGGCGCCAACCAGTAAAGGGGCGCAGAGTCCCCGATCAAGGCGTCCACGAACGCCACCGGCACGAAACGAGCCACGGCGTCCCGCCCCAA
>NZ_JBEXXO010000026.1:0-122203 GCF_040630435.1 Streptomyces sp. NPDC005803
CGGCCCCCTGACGTGTCGTGGGGGGGGGCGGTGGGGGGGGGTCCCCGGGGGGGCTGCCCCGGCGCCGCGCTCCCCGGGTCTTGGCCCCTCGCGACCGGCCGGTCGCGAGGGCCCTCCTCTTCCTCGTCGCTCTTCCTGTGCGGCGCTCAGGCCGCCCTGCTGCCCCCTTCGGAGGGGCGGCGGTGGCGGCCGAGCGGTTGTGCTGCCGAGTCGTCCGTCGCCACACCCCCTCGGTGCTTTCCGGAGCCGCCGGCTCCGGCCCCTGGTGCGTCCGCCCCCGGCGGACGCGTCTGGGTCGTGTCGGATCGCGCCTCAGACATCTGGGAAGTCACCCCGTTGTGATCGCTTATGTGCTGGTGTCCGGGGCTCTCGCACCACCGCCGGGAACGGTCACCCCCGGCGACCGCGGTGCGCGGTCGCGTGAGATCCCCGGGCCAACTCTAGTCAGGTGCCGTACGCCCCACGAGAGGCGCCTGCCCCAGAGGAACCGGTTTACACACAGGAGGAGGCGCCAGGGCGGCGGAGGGTTGCCTACCGCTTTCCGCGCGGCCCGCCGGGGCGGCGCCCTCGGCGGGCTCCCCGTCGGCGGGGGCCGTCAGGAGCGCCACCGCGCAGGCCGTCTCCCCGTCCGCGTACGGCAGTTTGAGCACGCCCTCGCGCGACCAGATCCCGCTGCCCGCCAGCCAGCCCTCGGGCACGGCCAGCTGGTGCAGCCGACGGCCCGAGGGGCGCCAGATCCCGGCCCAGGTCCCCGCCGCCCCGTCGATCCGCAGGGCCACCGCGCAGCTCTCCGGCATCAGCGTCTGCCCCGGCTGCACCGCGAACGGCGTCACGGCGGCGTCCGGCAGCCGCAGGCACTCCGGGAACCGCACCGGCAGGCAGCTGCCCAGCACCCCCCAGCCGAGCCGGTCGTGCCCCGGCGCGTCGGAACGGATCAGCAGCAGACCGCTGTCCGGATCGGCGAGCAGCAGCCGGTCGTCGCTGTCCGGCGTGATCTGGAGCAGGGGCGTCATCTCGGACCCGCGCCCCAGGTCCACCGCGACCGCCTTCACCGGGCCGCCGCCCGCCGGTTCGCGGTCCAGGCCCAGCAGCCGGCCCGCCCGGTCCAGCCAGACCCCGCCGGAACAGTGCCCGGGCAGGTCCGCGAGGTGTTCCGGCCCGAACGTGCCGCCCGCCACCCGCCAGAGCCCGGTGGAGTACGCGCCGGGGGACAGGGCGTAGGCGCTGACGCCGTCCGGTGACGGGGGCAGCAGGGTCAGCCCGTCGCACGCGACCGCGCCCAGCGGGAGTTCACCGGTGCCGGGCCCGGTCGGGTAGAGCAGCGAGAAGGCGTGCCGGCCGGCGACCCGGCGCCGGATCAGCACCCGCCCGTCGGCGAGCGGCAGCACCTGCGAGTCGGCCTCCTCCGGCTGGTCCAGCGGAAGCGGTACGGCGTACGGCTCGGGGCCGTCCAGCGTCCAGCGCTCCGCGTACCAGGCGGCCCCGGCCCTCGTACCGGTGGTGTCACGGGCGGCCGTGAGACGCGCCGCGTAGGCGCCGTCCGCGGTGATCGTGAACGCGGGCAGGACCGATTCGCCTGGGGCCGGCTCCCTCGGCTGCGGCGCATCCGCCGCGCCGCCGGCCGGATCCGGCGCCTCCTCGGCTCCGGCCGGTTCGTCGGACTCCGACTCCACCGTCTCGCCGGTTCCGGCCGCCTCCGCGGTCCCGTCCTCGATGGCACAGGCAGTCATCGACTCGTCACCTCCGGCAACCGAAGCTAGTTATCGCACTTGCTGCCGAACAACACGAGCCGTGCCACTTCACACATAAGGGTGGTGATGCCCGGGTTCGCCTGAGAAGACGGGGGTGGTTGTGCCTGCGGGGTTAAGGGTGTCTAAGGTAAGGCATTCCTAAGTGTCATCTGTGTAACCCCCGACTGGAGCAAGTGATGTCCCTTCGTCGCCGCGGCACCGCCGCAGTCGGCCTGGCCGTAGTGGCCGCCCTGTCCCTCTCCGCCTGCGGGAGCGACGACGGCACCTCCGGCGCCTCGGGCAAGTCCGGGTCCGGCGGCGACAAGAAGGCCGCGGTGGCGACGGGCGGCAAGGACTTCGGCGACGCGGCGAAGAAGACCGCGGCGTACGGCACCGACGCCCCGGCCGGCACGTTCCCCCGTACCGTCACGCACGCCATGGGCACAACCGAACTCAAGGCCGCCCCGAAGCGGGTCGTCGTCCTCGACGTCGGCGAGTTCGACAACGTCGTCTCGCTGGGGGTGAAGCCGGTGGGCTACGCCCCCTCCGAGGGCGACGCGGCGATTCCGTCGTACCTGAAGAAGGACGCGGGCGACCCCAGGAGCGTCGGCACGATCAACAACCTCAACCTCGAGGCGATCGCCGCGCTCAAGCCCGACCTCATCCTCGGCAGCCAGCTGCGCGCCGCGGACAAGTACGACGAGCTGTCCAAGATCGCGCCGACCGTGTTCTCCATCCGTCCGGGCTTCACCTGGAAGGAGAACTACCTCCTCAACGCCGCGGCGCTCGACAAGACCGCCAAGGCGAAGTCGGCGCTCGGCGCCTACGAGACGAACGCGAAGAAGCTCGGCGAGGACATCGGCCCGGACAAGCCGACCATCTCCATGGTCCGCTACCTCCCGGACAAGATCCGCCTCTACGCCAAGGCCTCCTTCATCGGCACCATCCTCGACGACGCCGGCCTGCCGCGGCCCGAGAACCAGCGGATCGACGAGCTCGCCGCGGAGATCAGCCCGGAGAAGATCGACGAGGCGGACGCCGACTGGATCTTCACCGGCGTGTACGGCGACGTGAAGGCCACCGAGCGCGACACGGCCCAGGCCAACCCGCTGTGGAAGAACCTCACGGCAGTCAAGGAGGGCCGGGCCAAGAACGTCTCCGACGAGACCTGGTACCTCGGCCTCGGCGTCACGGCCGCGAACCTGGTCCTCGACGACCTGCGCGCGGACCTCGTCAAGTAGCGGCCCCGCGCCCGGCGGGCGGCGGGCTCGCACGGGTGGCGGGCCCGTGCCCGGGGCGGCGGCCTCGCAGTCGCCCGGCGCGGCGCCGCGCCGCGCCGCGACGGTCCGGGGCGTCAGGGGGCGCGGATCGGACCGTCACGCCGCATGACCGGCCGGCGGCCCGATGTCACCGGTCCGACCGGCCATGGGATGCGGGGCACGGCGGCCAGGTAGCCTTTGCTCCGTGCCCCGTCTGTCTGAAGTCATCGCCGAGCTCGACGCCCTGTGGCCGCCCGAGCGGGCCGAAGGATGGGACGCGGTCGGCACCGTCTGCGGTGACCCGGACGCCGAGGTCGACCGGGTGCTCTTCGCCGTCGACCCCGTGCGGGCGATCGCCGACGAGGCGAGGGAAATCGGCGCCCAGCTGATCGTCACCCATCACCCGCTCTACCTGCGCGGGACGACGACGGTCGCGGCCGGCACCTTCAAGGGCCGGGTCGTGCACACCCTCATCAAGCACGACATCGCGCTGCACGTCGCCCACACCAACGCGGACTCCGCGGACCCCGGCGTCTCCGACGCCCTGGCCGACGCCCTCGACCTGCGCGTGGAGCGGCCCCTGGTCCCGGACCCCACGGACCGGGCCGGCCGCCGCGGCCTCGGGCGGATCTGCACGCTCGACCACCCCGAGACCCTCGGCGCGTTCGCCGCCCGTGCCGCCGCCCGGCTGCCCGCCACCGCGCAGGGCATCCGCCTCGCCGGCGACCCGGAGGCCCTCGTGCGGACCGTCGCGGTGAGCGGCGGATCGGGCGACAGCCTCTTCGACGCGGTGCGCGGGGCGGGCGTGGACGCCTTCCTCACCGCGGACCTGCGCCACCACCCGGCCTCCGAGGCCGTCCAGCACTCGCCGCTCGGCCTGGTCGATGCCGCACACTGGGCCACCGAGTGGCCGTGGTGCGAGCAGGCCGCCACGCAGCTCGACGCGATTTCCGACCGCCACGGATGGGACCTGCGGGTCCACGTCTCGAAGCAGGTCACCGACCCCTGGACCACCCACCACTCTTCTGGAGCCCCCAACTGAACGCCGCGCCCGCCGACCAGATCCGACTCCTCGACGTCCAGGCCCTCGACCAGCGTCTCTCCCAGCTCGCGCACCGGCGCAGGTCCCTGCCCGAGCACGCCGAGATCGAGTCGCTCACGGCCGACCTCGCCCAGCTCCGTGACCTCCTCGTCGCCTCGACGACCGAGGAGAGCGACACCGCCCGCGAGCAGACCAAGGCGGAGCACGACGTCGACCAGGTGCGCCAGCGCGCCGCCCGCGACCAGCAGCGCCTGGACTCCGGCGCGGTCACCTCGCCCAAGGACCTGGAGAGCCTCCAGCGCGAGATCGTCTCCCTCGCCAAGCGCCAGGGCGACCTGGAGGACGTCGTCCTCGAGGTCATGGAACGCCGCGAGTCCGCCCAGGAGCGGGTCGCCGAGCTGACCGACCGGGTCTCCGCCGTGCAGGCCAAGGTCGACGACGCCACCGCCCGCCGCGACGCCGCGACGCAGGAGCTCGACGCGGAGACCGCGACGGTCACCAAGGAGCGCGAGGTCGTCGCCGGTTCCGTTCCCGCGGACCTGCTGAAGCTGTACGACAAGCTCAGCGCCCAGCAGGGCGGGGTGGGCGCCGCCCGCCTCTACCAGCGCCGCTGCGAGGGCTGCCGGCTGGAGCTCAACATCACCGAGGTCAACGACGTGAAGGCCGCGTCCCCCGACACGGTGCTGCGCTGCGAGAACTGCCACCGCATCCTGGTCCGCACCGCGGACTCGGGTCTGTAATGACGCGGCCGCGCCAGTTCGTCGTCGAGGCCGACGGCGGCTCCCGGGGCAACCCGGGGCCCGCCGGTTACGGCGCGGTCGTCATCGACCCGGCGACGGGGGAGACCCTGGCCGAGGCCGCCGAGTACATCGGCGTCGCGACGAACAACGTCGCGGAGTACAAGGGCCTCATCGCCGGACTCCGCGCCGTGCGCGCGCTGCTGCCGGACGGGCCGGCGGACGACGGTCCGCAGGTCCGCGTCCGGATGGACTCCAAGCTGGTCGTCGAGCAGATGTCGGGCCGCTGGAAGATCAAGCACCCCGACATGAAGCCGCTCGCCGCCGAGGCCGCCCGCGTCCTGCCGGCGTCCGCCGTCACGTACGAGTGGATCCCGCGCGAGAAGAACAAGCACGCGGACCGGCTGGCCAACGAGGCGATGGACGCGGGCAAGCGCGGCAGGCAGTGGGAGCCCTCGTCCTCGACGGCGGACCTCGACACCCCGAGGTCCTCGGTGGCCGCCGCCCTGCCACCGGTCTCCGGACCGCCCGGCGACGCGGCGGCCGGTGCGGCGAGGGCCAGGGCGGCGCTGAACCGCCCCGCTCCCTCGGCCGCTGCCACGCCGCAGGTCGGCTGGGGCGCCGCCCCGGACCTCGGAACGCCCGCCACCTTCGTGCTGCTCCGCCACGGCGAGACCGCCCTCACCCCCGAGAAGCGGTTCTCCGGCAGCGGCGGCAGCGACCCCGAGCTCTCCGCCGTCGGCCGCGGGCAGGCCGAGCGCGCCGCCGACGCCTTCGCCGCCCGGGGGACGGTCCAGGAGATCGTCAGCTCCCCGCTGCGCCGCTGCCGCGAGACGGCCGGTGCGGTCGCGGCCCGGCTGGGGCTGGAGGTCCGGATCGAGGAAGGGCTGCGCGAGACGGACTTCGGCGCCTGGGAGGGGCTGACGTTCGGCGACGTCCGGGAACGGTACGGCGCCGATCTGGACGCCTGGCTCGCCTCCGCGAAGGCGGCCCCCACCGGAGGCGGCGAGAGCTTCGCCGAGGTGGCCCGCCGCGTCGCCGCCACCCGCGACCGCCTCGTCACCCGCTACGCCGGCCGCACGGTCCTCGTCGTCACGCACGTGACGCCCATCAAGACCCTCGTCCGGCTGGCGCTGGGCGCACCGCCGGAGTCGCTGTTCCGGATGGAGCTGTCGGCGGCGTCCGTGTCGGCGGTGGCCTATTACGCGGACGGCAACGCCTCCGTACGGCTGCTCAACGACACCTCCCACCTGCGCTAACGCCGGGCCGGCCACATGCCGGCCGCACGGGGTGCGTTGCCCGGCGCGGGTGAGCGCGGGGCAGGCGGTCGGAAGTCTCCGCAGGGGCGCCTGCCCCGCCCGCAGACGGCGGCCGGGAGAGGAGCCCGAAGCCGGGCCCGGACAGCACCCGGCCCCATCGGCCGGGGGGAGGCCGATGGGGCCGGGGCGGCTCCGGCAGGCCGGGGGATTGCCTGCCGGAACCCGGGGATCCCGGAGTCCGGGTCACGTACCTACAAGGTCTCGTGCCCCGGCTGCCGGGGAGCATGCATGCGCATCGCGACGAGTTCGGCGCACCGCGACCGGTGACCGGGCGACCGGCGCGGACGCCCTGACGGAACCCGCCCGCCGTTCTCCGCGGTCTGTGACGCTCAGCCGCGCAGCGCCGCCGCCCCGGCGGCCAGTCGCTCCACCCGGGACCAGTCCCGGGCGGCCACCGCGTCGCCGGGGACCATCCAACTGCCGCCCACGCAGCCGACGTTCGCCAGCGCCAGGTAGGAGGGCGCCGAGGCGAGCGAGATGCCGCCGGTCGGGCAGAACCTGGCCTGGGGGAGCGGGGCGGAGAGGGCCTTCAGATAGGCCGTGCCGCCCGCCGCCTCCGCCGGGAAGAACTTCATCTCGGTGACCCCGCGCTCCAGCAGCGCGACCACCTCGGACGTCGTCGAGACGCCGGGCAGGAACGGCACCGCCGACTCCTTCATCGCGTCCAGCAACGCGTCCGTCCAGCCGGGGCTGACCAGGAACCGGGCGCCCGCGGCCACGGTCTCGGAGACGTTCCGCGCCGAGATCACCGTGCCGGCGCCGACCACCGCGTCCGGCACCTCCGCCGCGATCGCCTTGATGGCGTCCAGGGCGGCGGCGGTCCGCAGCGTCACCTCGATCGCCGGGAGCCCGCCCGCGACCAGGGCCCGGGCGAGCGGCACCGCGTCACCGGCGTCCTCCAGCACGACGACGGGCACGACGGGGGCGAGGTCCAGTACGGAGGAGGTCATGGCCTCATCCTGCCCCGCGCACCGCATCACACGCAACGAGCGTTGCGCATGGTGCAACAGCCGGAAGATTGGCGCTCCGGAGCCCCGGGCGTCCGGCCCGGGTCAGTGAATCTCCGTCACCACCACATCGAGCTCCCACGGCCGCCCGGGCCGTGCGGGCGCCCCGGCCTCCACCACGTACCCGAGGTCACGCAGCACCGTCACCAGCTCTTCCGGATCCTTCGGCCCGGCCCCCGCCCGCAGCAGATCGCGGACCATCCGCCCCTTCGTCGCCTTGTTGAAGTGGCTGACCACCGACCGCTTCTCCACCCCGTCCACCAGCTGGGAGTGCAGCACCCGCACGCTCGCCGTGCGCTCCGCCACCGCGCCCTTCGGCTTCCACGCCGCGGTGTACGCGGACGAGCGCAGGTCCAGCACCAGGCCGTCCCCGGCCGCCTCCGGCATGACCTCCGCCATCGGCCCGCGCCAGAACGCCCCCAGCGCGCCGAGCCCCGGCAGCTTCACCCCCATCGAGCAGCGGTACGGCGGAATCCGGTCACCCACCCGCACCGCGCCCCACAGTCCGGAGAAGACCAGCAACGACTTTCCGGCCCGGCGGCGGGCGGCCGTGTCCAGGGAGGCCAGGTCCAAGGCGTCGTACAGCACCCCGGTGTAGAGCTCGCCGGCCGGACGCGCGCCCGCGGTCCGCAGCTCGACGTTCTTCGCGACCTCGCCGCGCAGCCCCTCGCTGAGCCCCAGCACCAAGCGGGCCTTCTCCTCGTCCGCCGCGCACAGCTCCACCAGCCCGTCCAGCACGGCGGCCCGCGCACCGGCCAGACCGGGCAGCGAGAGCGACTCGGGCTTCAGGGGTGCTCCGCGCCCCGAGGCGGCCTTTCCTTCGGAGGGCGGCAACAGCACGAGCACGGCGGTTCTCCTTCGTACGTACGGAAAAAGGGGCCCGGCCCGCGCCCACGCGTCCCCGCGGTGCGGCGCCCGGATCCGTCGAAGCCCCTCGCGCCAGCGTACGGGGAAGCGGCAGCCGGCCAGCCGCCGCCCGGGATGCCGCCCGCCCCGCCCCGCCCTACGCTCGGTCCATGCCCCGCCGCCACCTCCACATGACCGGCGCAGCGGACACCCCCCTGCGGGCGGCCCTGCGCGCGCTGCGCACCGAGCTCGGCCTCCCCGACGGCTTCCCGGCCGACGTACGGGCCGAAGCGGCCGAAGCGGCGCGGAACCCGGTGGTCTCCGGGCACGAGGACGCCACGGATCTGCCCTTCCTCACCATCGACCCGCCCGGTTCCACCGACCTCGACCAGGCGATGCACCTGGAACGCCGGACCCACGGCTACCGCGTGCACTACGCCATCGCCGACGTCGCGGCCTTCGTACGCCCCGGCGGCGCGCTCGACGCCGAGGCCCATCGCCGGGTGAACACCCTCTACTTCCCCGACGGCAAGGTGCCGCTCCACCCCGAAACGCTCTCCGAGGGCGCTGCCAGCCTCCTGCCCGGCGAGACCCGCCCGGCCGTGCTCTGGGAGATCGACCTCGACGCGGAGGGCCGCGCCGTCGCCACCCGGGTGCGCCGGGCCCTCGTACGCAGCCGCGCCAAGCTCGACTACGCGGGCGTGCAGCGGCAGATCGACACGGGCACCGCCGAGGAGCCCCTCGCGCTGCTCAAGGACATCGGCACGCTGCGCGAGGAACAGGAGATCGCCCGCGGCGGCATCTCCCTCGACGTGCCCGAACAGGAGATCGTCGAGCGGGACGGCGCCTACGGCCTCGACTACCGCGCCCCGCTCCCCGCCGACGGCTGGAACGCCCAGATCTCACTGCTCACCGGCATGGCCGCGGCCCGGCTGATGCGGGAGGCCGGCACCGGCATCCTGCGTACGCTCCCGGTCGCTCCCGACGGCGCGGTGGCCCGCCTGCGCCGCTCGGCCGAGGCCCTGCACATCGACTGGCCGCACCACGTGCCGTACGCGCAGGTCGTCCGCTCCCTCGACCCGCGAAGGACCACCCACGCGGCCTTCCTCCAGGAGTGCACCACGCTGCTGCGCGGCGCCGGCTACACCGTCTTCGAGAACGGCGCGCTGCCCACCCCCGCGGTGCACGCCGCCGTCGCCGACCTCTACACGCACTGCACCGCACCGCTGCGCCGCCTCGTCGACCGGTACGCGGCCGAACTGTGCGTCGCCGCCGCCGCGGAGCACGATCCGCCCGAGTGGGTCCTGACCGCGCTGCCCGGCCTGCCCGCGGAGATGGCGGACGGCACCCGGCGCGCCAACACGGTGGAACGCGAATGCGTCGACCTCGTCGAGGCGGCGCTGCTCAAGGACCGGGTCGGCTCGGTCTTCGACGCGTACGTGGTGGACGTGAAGGAGCGGGAGCCGACCACCGGCACCGTCCACATCGAGGACCCGGCGATCGTCGCCCGCATCGAGGGCGGCACCACCGCACTTCCCCTGGGGGAGCGGCTGCGGGTCCGGCTCACCCAGGCGGACCCGGGATCGTCGAAGGTGCTGTTCGCGCCGGCGTAAGGCGCGCGACCGCGGGGCAGGGATCCCCGGTGGGGAACGCGGACCCCGCCCGGCTGCCTCCCGCCGCCGGGCGGCCGCACGAAGCCCAGCGGCGCGGCCGGCCCGACCGTCTCGTACGATCGCGCCTTCGGCCCCGCACCCCGGGCCCGCAGGAACAGGAGGACCGGCATGACCGATCTCGCGGCCCCGCCCGCCACCGATCGCGCCCGCCAGATCCTCGCCGCCGCGCGCACCCTGCTGGAGCGAGAGGGCCCGGAGGCCCTCACGATGCGCCGCCTCGCCGGAAGCGTGGGCATCACGGCACCCTCGCTCTACAAGCACTTCCCGGACAAGTCCTCCGTGGTGAACGCCCTGGCCGACGCGATGCTCCGGGAGACGGCCGAGGCGCTCGAAGCCGCCGAGGCCACGGCCCCCGGTTCCTTCCCGGCGCTGGCCGCCGCGTACCGCACCCACGCTCTGGCCCACCCCCACCTCTACCGGCTCACCACCGGCCACCCCCTCCGGCAGGAACTGGAGGAACGCGCCGCGGCACCCCTCTTCCGCGCCCTCGCCGGCGACGAGGGGCTCGCCAGGGCGGCCTGGGCCTTCGCCCACGGGATGGTCGCGATGGAACTCAACGGCCGCTTCCCGGCGGAATCCGACGTCTCGGCGGCCTGGACGGCGGGGATCGCGGCCTTCGCCCCGGTCCGCCTCTGACACCCGCGCGCCGTCCTGTGCCCATCGGGGGTACACCTCTCATCTCGGGGACGGCGGATCCCCCGATGAGGTGATCACCCGTTCCCCGCTCGTCCAAGCCGGCCGCCGACCGCACGGGCAAGCGGCCCTTCGCGCTCGATCTGGAGACCGGGGCGTTCATCTGAGGCGCCCGCTCGCCCTGTCGGCCGGCCCCGGCCGGGCGGGTAGCATGGGCCCCACGGCAGACGAGCCGGGCGGACGGCCGCGTGAGGATCTTCGGACCCTCCCGAGGAACGTCCGGGCTCCACAGGGCAGGGTGATGGCTAACGGCCACCCGGGGTGACCCGCGGGACAGTGCCACAGAAAACAGACCGCCTGGGACTCCGGTCCCCGGTAAGGGTGAAACGGTGGTGTAAGAGACCACCAGCGCCTGAGGCGACTCAGGCGGCTAGGTAAACCCCACCCGGAGCAAGGTCAAGAGGGGCCGTCGCAAGGCGGCCCTGCGCGAACGTTCGAGGGCGGCCCGCCCGAGTTCGCGGGTAGACCGCACGAGACCGGCAGCAATGCCGGTCCTAGATGGATGGCCGTCTCCCCGGCCGCCGCGAGGTGACCGGGCGACAGAACCCGGCGTACAGCCCGACTCGTCTGCCGTACCCATTCTCCGACTTCTGGCCGCCAGCAAAACCACCGGTCAGAGGTCTCTTCTGTCATCACCCTGCCGTGGAAATTCACCTGAAAAAGGGTCGACCGGGCTCCGCGCGTCGATATCCGCGCGGTTATGTCGCCGCGCTGGAGAAAAGAAATAAGCGGAGCGAGTGGGGTCCGAGGTTATGGCCCGCGTCGCATTCTCGCTCTCACCGCTTACGTCCCACTGGCGTCCCGCTCACGTTTCGCTGACGTTTCGCTGACGTTTCGCTTACGTGGTGCCCCTGGACTGCGTGCCGGTGAAAAGGCTCCCGATCGGGCTTGCCCGGACCTGGGCATTCGGTACAGCATGGCCGCCTCGCGGGACGTCCGCACACCGGAAGTCCTGGGGGAGCGAGCCGTGGCGGCAGGGCCTGTTCCGGGTCAGGCCAGTGACGCGGCGCGTGCGGGGTCGATGGCGTGCTGGAGCGGCTCGGCCCGGACGAAGCGGCGGAGTTCGTCGAGCACGAGCTGTCCGAGGCGGTGGCGTTCGGCGCCCAGCGCGCCGCCGAGGTGTGGTGTCAGGACGACGTTGGGAAGGGTGAAAAGTGGCGAATCGTGGGCCGGGGGCTCGGGATGCGTGACGTCGAGTACGGCCGTGAGGTCCGGCCTGGCGCGCAGGACCCGCGCGGCGGCCGGCTCGTCGATCAGCGCGCCCCGCGCGGTGTTGATCAGAGTCGCGCCCGGACCCAGGGAGTTCAGCAGGCGTGCTCCGATCGTGCCGCGGGTCTCCGGCAGGAGCGGGGCGTGGAGGCTGACGACGTGACAGGTGGCGAAGAGTTCCTCGGCCGAGACCAGTCGTACGCCCGCCTGCCGGGCGGTGTCCGGGGAGGCGACGGGATCCGTGGCGAGGACCTCGACGTCGAAGCGGGCGAGGTGGGCGGCGACCAGCCGGCCGATGTGACCGAGCCCCAACAGGCCCACCCGTGACCGGTAGGCGCCGGGGACGTCGGGATCGCGGGGGAAGCGGCGGCTGCTCGCCACCTCCCGCGCGATGCGGTGGGTCTGCTTCAGCCCGAGGAGCACCTGGGCGAGGGTGAACTCCGCCACCGGGACGGCGTTGGCCGCGGCGGCGGAGACGATCGGGATGCCGCGCGCCCAGAAGGCGGGCGTGGTCAGGTGCCGGACGGAACCCGCCGCGACGAGCACGGCCCGCAGTCCGGTGGCATGCGACAGGAAGGCGGTGTCGAGGACGGGGGCGCCCCAGCCCGTGAGCAGGACGTCGACCCCCCTCAGCACCTCGGGGTCCTCGTCGAGTTCCTGCCGGGTGAGGGGCGGTCGCTGCAAGTGCGCGAGCCGGCCGATCCCGGCCAGGACCTCGGGCGGATACACGTCCGCCCGGCGTTCTTCCTCCATGACCAGCAGGGCTGAGAGTGCGGGGGCCGGTGCGTTCACGTCGGGTCGGTCTCCTCTGGCCTGGCCGAGGCGGACCGACAGCCGGACGGCTGCGTTCCCTGCTCGGGCATGGGGACAAATGTCTGACTGGATGTCGTGGATTGGTGTGGCCTGTTCGCTACTCCGTGCGGAGGCTCGCAGGGACCATACATCGGATCACTGAACAGGTTGTACGTAAAGCTCGGATGTCCGGTCTTCGGCGCTCCGGGCGGTTCGCCCCCTGTACAGGCAGGATTGAGGGGGTGTCAGGGGCTGGTATGGGCAAAGCAGGTGCGCCGACCCGTCGACGTGTTTTGTATTCATCGGACTATTGACCCCGGATTCGGACCCCGTTACCGTCCCAGCAAGCGCTTTCCAGGCCAACTGTGATGCGGCGAAAACGGGAGTTGTCATGCAGAGATCGCGATGGGTCGGTGCCGGAGTTCTCGCCTCGGCACTGGTGCTCACCAGCTGTACGTCCGGGCCTGCGGGAGTGGATGCCAAGCAGAACTCCAAGGCGCCTCTGGAGCTCTGGACCAGGACGACACCGGGCGGACCGGGGGAGCAGGGGGCGCTCAAGCTCGCCGCCGCCTTCGAGAAGGCCACGGGCTACAAGGTCGAGGTCACCGCCATCTTCGACGACTTCGAGACCAAGCTGCAGCAGCGGGCGGCCCAGAAGAAGCTCCCCGACATCGTCATGAACGACGTGACGCAGCTCGGAGCCATGCACAGCCAGGGTCTGCTCCGGGAGATCGACCTGGACAAGATCAAGGACAGCAAGCAGATCATCGGCCAGGGGCTGGACTCCGGGAAGAGCGTGGACGGCAAGCAGTACGGCCTGCCGTACTCGGCCCAGGCGTCCGCGCTGCTCATCCGCAAGGACTGGCGGCAGAAGCTGAAGCTCGACGTCCCGGAGAACTGGGACGACTTCGCCGCGATGGCGAAGGCCTTCACCACCCAGGACCCCGACGGCGACGGCAGGAAGAACACCGCCGGCCTCGCCGCCCCGCTGTCCACCAAACGCGGGTACGCCTCCTGGTACTTCTCCAACTTCCTCTGGGCCGCGGGCGGCGACTTCATCACCGAGACCGGCAAGGGCACGTACAAGCCCGCGATGACCACGCAGGCGTCGGTCGAGGCCATGCAGTGGTTCCGTGACCTCGGCTGCAAGACCAAGGCCATCCAGCCCGGCGCCGTGACCATGGACACCCCGCCGACGAACGAGACGTTCGAGGCGGGGAAGGCCGGCATGTTCGTCGTCGGCCCGTACCTGCTGCCCCGCTTCGACGAGACCCTCGGCAAGGACACGTACGAGGTCGTGCCGATGCCCAAGGGGCCGAAGGACGCCACCGTCCTCGCCGAGGGCGGCTCGGTCTACCTGATGGCCGGCTCCGACAACCAGGCCGGCCAGGACGCCTTCGCCGGCTTCGCCGTCTCCGCCGAGGGCCAGAAGACGGGCATGGCGGGCGCCACCGGGTACACCGTGCAGCTGCCCGTCAACAAGACCGTCGACATCACCCAGGTGCGCCCCGACCCCCGCTGGAAGACCTACGCCCAGGCGTACCAGGACTCCGGGCGGTACGCGCCCTCCATCCCCAACTGGACCCCGGTGCGCCAGGCGACGGCGGACACCGTGAACGCGCTCATGGCCGACTGCGGCCTGGACACCAAGGCCGAGCTGGGGGAGCTGGACAAGCAGCTCGCCGACATCCTCGAGGAGCAGGGGATCGCCGCGTCATGACCCTCGACCAGGCGGAACCGGCCGCCCTGGCGTCGGCCGGCTCCGCCCCCCGGAAATCGGGCCGCCCGGGCGGCGGGGTCACCGGACGCCCGGGGCGCAGCCGCAGATCGGGCCGGTGGTGGACGCCCTGGCTGTTCCTCGCCCCCGCACTGCTCCTCTTCCTGTACTTCAAGTTCATCCCCATGGCCAGCGCACTGACCATGTCCTTCCAGGAGGTTCAGCCCTACCTGGGGAACAAGTGGGTCGGCACCGAGAACTACGCCACGGTGCTCCAGTCCCACGGATTCCGCGAGGCCGCGTGGCACACGGTCGTCCTCGCCGCCGGTCAGACGGCCGGCTCGATGGCACTGGGCCTCGCGCTCGCCCTGCTGATGGAGGGGCAGAGCCGCCGGCTCGGATTCGTGCGCTCCGCGGCCTTCCTTCCGGTCGTGGTGCCCCTCGCGGTCGTCGCCGAACTGTGGCGGATCATGTACCACCCGACCGGGGACGGCATGCTCAACTCCCTCCTCGGCCTGGTGGGACTGGGCCCGTCGGGGTTCATCAACGACCCCGACACCTCGATGGCCTCCATCATGCTCACCGGCGTCTGGCGGGGCGCCCCCTACGACATGATGATCATCCTCGCCGGTCTGACGAGCGTGGACCGCGGTCTGTACGAGGCCGCGAAGGTCGACGGGGCGTCCAGGCGGCAGCGGGTGTGGCACGTGACCGTGCCCGGCCTGCGGTCGGTCTTCTCGATCCTGTTCATCCTGGCCGCGATCCGCGGACTGCGGGTGTTCACCGAGGTGTTCCTGCTCACCAACGGCGGACCCGACGGCTCCACCGAGGTCGTCATGACCCTCATCTACAAGCTCGGGCTCGAGCAGAACCGGCTCGGCGTCGGAGCGGCGGGAGCGGTCCTGCTGTTCGCCGCGACGCTGATCCTGACCGTCGTCGTCCAGCTGCTGCGGCGGAGGGAGAGCAAGTGAGTGCGCAGACCGAGACCGCGCTGGGCCTGACCGAGAGCCGGAGCGTCGGCGGACGGATCGTCAAGGCCGTCACCTATCTGCTGGTCCTGACCGTGTTCGCGGGGCCCCTGCTGGCCCTGCTCGTCAGTGCCTTCGGCCACGTCAAGGACCCGACCCAGCTGAGCGTCATCCCCTCGGGCGTCACGCTGGACAACTTCAGGATCGCGTTCGACCAGGGGGTGCTCACGTACCTGCTGAACTCGTTCTTCGTGGTCGGCTTCGGGCTGCTGCTCCAGGTGGCCGTCTCCGTCCTCGCGGGCTACGCGCTGGCCCGGAAGGTCTTCCCCGGGATGGCGCTGGTGCTCGTCGCCATTCTGGCGACGCTGATGCTGCCCGAGGAGATCCTGGCCCTGCCGCTGTCCCTGATCCTGGCCGACCTGCCGGTCGTCCACTTCAACCTCATCGGCACCCTCGCCGGAATGATCGTCCCGCTGGGCGCCTGGGGATTCTCCATCCTGGTGATGACCGAGTTCATGAAGGACGTGCCCCGCGAACTCGAGGAGGCCGCCCGCATCGACGGCGCCGGAGACCTGCGGATCTTCGCCCAGATCATCCTCCCGATGTGCAAGCCCGCCCTCGGCGTCATCGGGGTGTTCGGCTTCACCATGATCTGGGACCAGTACCTGCTGCCCCTCCTCGTCTCCACCGACTCCTCCTCGTACACGCTCCCCCTGGCGCTGCGGACCCTGCGGATCGACCCCGCCGTCACCCCCGGAGTGGTGATGGCCGCCTCCCTGCTGGCCCTGCTGCCCTCCGTGATCGTCTTCCTGTTCTTCCAGCGCTCCTTCGTGAGCGGCCTGTCCTCCGGCGCGCTGAAGGGCTGACCCCGCGGAGCCCCGCGCCCCCCCCGCCCCGTGCACGAGAAAGAGCGATGCCCCATGACTCCGAGCCCTGCCCCCACCCCGCAGGCGCACCCGCCCGTGACCCCGGCTCCCGGAGGAGCCCCGGAGACGACCTGGTTCACCACCGCCCGGTTCGGCATGTTCGTCCACTGGGGCCTGTACTCCCTCGCCGCGCGCCACGAGTGGGTCAAGAACCGGGAGAAGCTGACCGACGAGCAGTACCAGGTCTACTTCGACCACTTCGACCCCGACCGCTACGACCCCGTCCGCTGGGCCAGGGCGGCGAAGGCCGCCGGCATGCGGTACGTGGTCCTCACCACCAAGCACCACGACGGCTTCTGCCTGTGGGACAGCGCCCTCACCGCGTACAAGGTCACCAACACCCCGCACGGCCGTGACCTCGTTGGGCCGTTCGTCGAGGCGTGCCGCGCCGAAGGGCTCAAGGTCGGCTTCTACTACTCGCTCATCGACTGGCACCACCCCTCCTTCCCCGTCGACGGCACCCACCCGCAGCGCGACGACGAGGAGTTCAAGGCGGCCCATGCCGACCGGGACATCCGTGACTACCAGCGCTATCTGCACGGCCAGGTCCGTGAACTGCTGACGTCGTTCGGCCGCGTCGACTACCTGTTCTTCGACTTCTCGTACGCCGGGCGCACCTGGTGGGGCGGCAAGGGACCCGACGACTGGGACTCCCCGAAGCTCCTGGAGATGATCCGCGCACTCCAGCCGCACGTCCTCGTCAACGACCGGACCGGCCTTCCCGGGGACTTCGTCACCCCCGAGCAGTACCAGCCCTCCGGCCCCATGACCGAGGACGGGCGCCCCGTGGTCTGGGAGGCCTGCCAGACGCTCAACGGCAGCTGGGGCTACGACCGCGACAACCTCGACCGCAAGAGCGCCGACCTGCTGATCCGGATGCTCGTCGACGGGGTGTCCAAGGGCGGCAACCTGCTGCTCAACGTGGGCCCCACCGGCCGCGGCGATCTCGACCCGCGCGACGCCGAGGTCCTCGGCGAGATCGGCCGGTGGACGGAGCTGCACGAACGGTCGATCCGCGGCTGCGGCCCGTCCGCGTACACCGCGCCCGCCGAATGCCGCTACACCCAGCGCGGCGACCGGCTCTACGTCCACCTCTTCGCATGGCCGCTGCGCCACCTGCACCTGCCCGGCCTCGCCGGCCGGGTGCGGTACGCGCAGCTGCTCG
Organism: Streptomyces sp. NPDC005803; assembly: GCF_040630435.1. NCBI lineage: Bacteria > Bacillati > Actinomycetota > Actinomycetes > Kitasatosporales > Streptomycetaceae > Streptomyces > Streptomyces sp. NPDC005803. Next base: position 17,084 of record NZ_JBEXXO010000026.1, read on the forward strand.
ACGACGCGTCCGAGATCATCCCGGTCCACATCGAGCCTGGCCGGCCCGCGCTCAACACCGAGATGGGCGGACAGCCGGCCGGAACGCTCACGCTCCAGATCCCGGTCCGGCGCCCCGACACCCCCGTCCCCGTCATCGAACTGTTCCTGGACACCCCGGCCGACGCCTGAGCCGAGGCCGGAACAAGATCCGACCACCCGCACACTCACGGAGGCACCATGCAACGCCGCACGTTCCTCATGGGCACCGCAGCGGGGGCGGCCCTGGCCGCCGCCCCCGTCGGCGGACCGCTGACCGCGAGCGCGACCGCCCCGGCGACCGTCCGCACCCTGGACGAGCTCCGGGCGGCGATCGACCGCGCCCGGCCCGGTGACCGGATCGTCGTCGCCGACGGCGCCTACACCGTCCCGCCGGACAGCCCCCTCGTGATCCGGAACAAGCGGGGCACCGAGCGCGCACCCGTGACCATCGCCGCCCGGACCCGCGGCGGCGTGGTCCTGGACGGCGCACACAGCTTCGTCATGGAAGCGTCCAGCCACATCACCCTCAGCGGCTTCTCCTTCCGCCAGAGCAGCACCCTGGACATCCCCCCGGACTGCTCGCACATCAGGCTCACCCGCAACGACTTCCACCTGGCCGACATCGAGGGCATGCACTACGTGATGGTGCGCGCGGACGACAGCACGGTCGACCACAACCACTTCCACGGCAAGAGCACACTCGGTATCTACCTCGGCATCGAGGGCGCGGGTACGGACGAGATGGCCCAGCGCGTCCACGTGTACCGCAACTACTTCTCCGACCACACCTTCGCCGGGTCCAACGGCGGCGAGCCGATCCGGCTCGGTGTCAGCCCCCGGGCGCTGTCCAGTGCCCATGCGGTCGTGGAGTACAACCTGTTCGAGCGCGCCGACGGGGACCCCGAGGCGATCTCGGTGAAGAGCTCGGACAACGTCATCCGGCACAACACCATCCGTGACAGCTTCGGCGGCATCGTCCTGCGGCACGGCAACCGCAACCGGGTGGAGGGCAACCACCTCGTCGACGGCACGGAAGGGGTGCGCGTCTACGGCGACGACCATGTGATCGTCAACAACTACCTCGCCGGCCTGTCCGGGCGCGCCCTGGTGATCGGCAGCGGTTCGGAACGCGACCACCTGCCCGGCGAGTCGCCCGAGAGCCGCCGCGGCAACGACGCCCCCGACCGTGTCCTCATCGTCTGCAACACCCTGGTGAACAACAACGGCACCCTCTCCGGCGAGAGTCATCGCCCGCACGAGCCGCGGGACGTCACCGTCGCCGACAACCTGTTCGTCGCGGACACGGGCGCTCTGGTCGAGATGGCGAACACCGTGCGCTTCACCTGGTCGGGCAACCTCCTGTGGGGCGCCGCCGCCGACGGCAACATGCCCGCCGGGGGCGGCACCCGGACCGACCCGCGGCTGGTGACGGACCCGCACGGCATCGCCCGGCCGGCCGCCGACAGCCCCGCGATCGACGCGGGCACGCTCCGGTGGCCGCCCGTCACCCACGACATCGACGGCCAGCCGCGCGGCCGGGCCCGGGACGTGGGCGCGCACGAGTACTCCCGCCGGGCACCGAGGCGCGGACCCCTGACCCCGGCCGACGTCGGCCCCGAGGCCGCCTGACCCCCTTCCCCCCGACGCAGGAGGCACCATGCAACGACGCACGTTCCTCAGAAGCACCGCCGTGGCCGCACTCACCGCCGTCCCCCTCACCACCTCGGCGGTGGGGAGCGCGTCGGCGGCCGACATCCAGGTCTCCTCCCTGGCCGCGCTCCAGAGCGCGATCAACGGCGCCGCACCCGGTGACCGGATCGTCGTCGCCGACGGCACCTACACGGTCCCCCCGGGAAGCTCCATCAACATCACCGGCAAGAACGGCACCGACTCCGCGCCCCTCACCATCGTCTCCAAGAGCCGCGGCGGAGCAGTGCTGCGCGGCGAGCGCGGGTTCGTGCTCAGCGGTTCGAGCAACATCGTCCTCAGCGGCTTCTCCTTCCGGCAGAGCACCACGCTGGAGATCCCGGCGGACTGCTCGGCGATCCGGCTGACCCGCAACGACTTCCAGTTCGCGGACAGCGGCGATCCGTACTGGGTCGTCGTCCGGGCGGACGACACGAAGATCGACCGCAACCACTTCCACGACAAGACCACGGCCGGCATCTTCATCGTCGTCGACGGCCCCGGCTCGACCGCCATGGCCCAGAACCTGCACGTCTTCCGCAACCACTTCTCCGACCACAGCTTCACCGGGGCCAACGGCGGCGAGCCCATCCGCCTCGGCGTCAGCGGCCGGGCCCTGTCCGCTGCCAAGGCGTACGTCGAGTACAACCTGTTCGAGCGCTGCGACGGCGACCCCGAGGCCATCTCCGTGAAGTCCTCGGACAACACCATCCGGTACAACACCATTCGCGACAGCCGCGGCGGCATCGTGCTCCGGCACGGCAACCGCTCCACCGTCGAGGGCAACCACCTGATCGACGGCACCGACGGGGTGCGGGTCTACGGCAACGACCACAAGATCGTCAACAACTACCTCAGCGGGCTGTCCGGCCGGGCCCTGGTGATCGGCAGCGGCACCACGCGCGATCACCACGCGGGCGAGACGGAGGCCGAGCGGCGGGGCAACGACGCCTGCGACCGCGCCGTGATCGCTCACAACTCCCTGATCGGCAACACCGGCACGCTCGTGGGCGAGACCCGGACGTACGCGCCGCAGGACGTCGTCGTCGCCGACAACCTGCTGGTCGGCGACACGGGAAGCCTCGTCGCGATGGGAGCCACCTCCGGCTTCACCTGGCAGTCCAACCTGCTCTGGGGGGCGGCCGCCAACGGCAACATCCCCAGCGGGGGCTTCACCAGGGCCGACCCCCGCCTCGCCCAGGGCGCGGACGGTGTGAAACGGCTGACGCCGGCCAGCCCGGCGATCGGCGCCGCCACGCTCGGCGGCACGGTGGTGGCCGACGACATCGACGGGGACCAGCGCGGCAGCGTACGGGACATCGGCGCCGACGAGTACGCGACGGCGCCCGCGCTCCGCCGCCCTCTCACCGCCGCGGACGTGGGGCCGAACGCCGCCTGAGCCGCACCGGTGACGGGGCACCGCCCACCGGCGCCGGTCCGCCCGCCCCGTCCGGGCGGACCGTACGACACCCCCGCGGGCCCACCGCAGGAAGGCAGTGCCATGAACGAGAAGAGTGGCCGCGGTGCGGCGGGCCGTGCCCCGGTCCGCCCGCCGGCCGGGCCGGACGCGGGCCGGACCAGGCTGGGCCTGTGCTCGGTCACCTACCGCCGGCTGCCCGCGATCGAGGTCGCGCGGTACGCCGCGCACGCGGGCCTGGAGGTGATCGAGTGGGGAGCGGACGTGCACGCGCCCGCGGAGGAGCCCGGCGCCGTCCGCACGGTGCGGGAGGCCTCCGACCGCTACGGGCTGGCCTGTTGTTCCTACGGTTCGTACTTCCGCGCCACCCCGGGCGAACTGGCCGGGTTCCCCGCCGTCGCCCGGGCCGCGACCCTGCTCGGGGCCGAGCGGGTCCGGGTCTGGGCGGGCGCCACCGGATCGCGGTACGCCCTGCCCGAGCAGCGGCACGCGACCGTGCGCTGTCTGCGGGAGGCGGCCCGGATCGCCGCGGACCACGGCCTCGGACTCGCGACGGAGTTCCACGGCGGGACGCTCACCGACTCCGTCGCCTCGACCGTCCGGCTGCTGGACGAGGTGGACGCCGACAACGTCCGTACGTACTGGCAGCCCCCGCTCGACACCCCCGACGAGGAGGCGCTGGCGGGGCTCGCCGAGCTCGGCGACCGGGTCGCCGCCGTGCACGCCTTCTCGTGGTGGCCGGGCAACACCCGGCTCCCGCTGGCGGACCGGGAGGGCCTCTGGACCGCCGCCCTCGGCCTGCTGGCCGGCCGGGGCGTCGAGGCGCTCCTGGAGTTCGTCCCCGGCGACGATCCCGCGGTGCTGACCCGCGAGGCCGCGACGCTGAGGCGCGCCGCGGCACGAACCCCGCCGGGCCGGACGTAGTTGACTGTACGTGCGCGGGGCACGAGGAGAGTCCCGCCCACCCCGCCCCACCTCGACGCCAGGACGGCAGACATGCACATCAAGGACGACGACACCCTCCTGTTCATCGGTGACTCCATCACCGACGCGGGCCGCGACCGGGCGGATGCCACGTCACTCGGCAACGGCTACGTCCACGAGATCGCGCGGTCCCTGCGCGGCCGGGCGCCCGGCGGGCCCGGCCCCCGGGTCATCAACCGGGGGATCAACGGCCAGCGCGTGTACGACCTCGAACCGCGCTGGGCCACCGACGTCATCGGCCACCGGCCCACCGTGGTCACCGTCAAGATCGGCATCAACGACACCTGGCGGCGCTACGACGGGGGTCTCCTCAGCCCCGTCGCCGAGTTCGGCGCCTGCCTCGACCGTCTGCTCGCCAGGACCGCGCACGAGCTCTCCGCACGGCTGGTCGTCATCACCCCGTTCCTCCTCCCGGTCCTGCCGGGGCAGGAGGACTGGTTCGAGGACCTGGCGCCGCGGACCGAGGCCGTCCTGCGGGCCGCCGCGGACAACGGGGCCCAGGTCGTCCGTGCCGACCTCCTCCTGCCCCGCGCGGCGCAGGACCGGCCGGCGGCGGAGCTGGCCGGGGACGGCGTCCACCCGACCCCCCTCGGACACCGGCTGATCGCCGATGCCTGGCTCGCCGCGGTCGGCTCCCCGGCCCCGGACCCGGTGCGGTAGCGGTCTGCCGGCGGGGCCGTGTCCGGGCGCGTGGTCCGGGCGGCGCGAGGCCCGGCGGTCCCGCCGGCGGTGCCGCCGCCGTCCGGATCAGCGATGGCCCAGGACGTTGATGACCCGCCCGTTCGGATCACGTACGAAGAACCGGCGCACGCCCCACTCCTCGTCCTGCGGGCCGTACACGATCTCCGCGCCGGCCTCCGCCATCGCCGCGTACGCCGCGTCCACGTCCGCCACCTCCACGCTCAGGTCCGGGGTGACGGGGCCGGTCCGGTCGGCGGTCATGACGCTGATCTGGGCCGTGGGGCGGGAGGGGGAGGCGAGGGTCATGATCCAGCCGTGGTTCATGACCTCCTCGAAGCCCAGGAGACCGTAGAAGGCGGCGTTGGCGCGCATGGCCGCGGGGTCGGTACCGGTTTCGCCGCCGGTGCCGGTCGGGATGTTGGGGACGACGCGGCGGACGGACATCGTGACTCCTGGAGGTGGCCGGCGGTGGGCCGCCGAGCTTACGGAGCCGGGGAGCCGGCCGGCGGGCGCGCACCCGGGTGGCGTACCCGGGCCGCGGACGATTGCGGACCGTCCGGTCCGGTTCGGGCCGGCGGGTGGCCGCCGAAGACCGTCAGCTGGGGGCGCCGGTCTGGCTGGGTACGGTTTCCATGCTGCGGAGCAGCCGCTCACCGCGATCTTCGGCCATGTCCAGCGTGGCCAGGACGGCCGGCGTCGAGATGCTCGGCAGGACGTAGTGCAGCAGGACCGAGATCCGCCGCCCCAGGTCCTCGCGGTTGGACAGGACCTGGGACATCACCTGGATGCCGGAGAAGGAGCCCGCCAGCATCTCGGCGGCCTCGCCCGGATCCACGTGCGGCAGCAGCTCCCCCTGGCCCTTGGCCGCGGTCAGCAGGTGTTCGAGCCGGTCTATCCAGCCGCGGAAGGGCGTGCCCCGGTCGAGGCCCTCCACGGCCTGGTCCATGGCCAGGCCGACGCTGGCGCGGACCAGGGGCTCGTGGCGCAGGCGGTAGGCGAGGAGCATGCCCTGGTCCACCAGCTCCTGGAGCTTCGTCAGCTGGGGCGGCAGCGGATCGCTGTGCAGCTGTATGTCCATCACCCCGAGCGCCAGGTCCTCCTTCGAGGCGAAGTGGAAGTACAGCGCCCCCTTGGTCGCCCCCGCGCGCGCCAGGATCTCGCTGATGGTGGCGCTGCTGTAGCCGCGCTCGTCGAACACGTCGGCGGCCGCCACCAGGATCGACCGGCGGGTCTGGATCGCGCGCGCCTGCTGTGCCATCAGCTTCTCTCTAATGGTGGCGTGGTTGGCGCCACAGGGGGTTGGCTGGAAAGGAAAACCGGGCTGTCAGTATCTTACTGCGGGGCGGCTCGGCCCTTTGACTCGGATCCTCCTGGGGGAACTTCATGGTTCAGCTCACCTCACGCAGCGCTTCGATGTCGGTGGAGAGCGTCGAGCAGGCGGGACACTCCACGGGTGCCGGCCGTGCCGAGGCGTCCCCCGGGGGCCCGGAGGCGGCGCCCCCGGCCGGAGAGGAACCCGGCCGCAGAGAAGGATCACCCGACCGGCTGAGACAGCTGGTCCACCGGACCGACCCGCGCGACGTCTTCCCCACCGGGCTCACCCGGCTCACCGACACCCAGTTCTCGGTGTCGGCCCACTGGCCGCGGTCCCACCGCTTCTTCGCCCCCGTCGGCGGACGTCACCAGGACCCCCTGCTCATAGCCGAGACCATGCGGCAGACGACGATGCTGATCGCGCACGCCCAGTTCGGTGTGCCGGTCGGCGACGCCTTCGTGATGTGGGAGCTGCGGTACACCGCCATGTCCGAACGGCTCGAACTGGGCGACGACCCCTGGGACCTCACGGTGGACGTGTCCTGCTCCCGGATCCGCCGCCGGGGCCGCAGCCTCGGCTCCATGCACCTCGAACTCCTCCTGCACCGCCGCGGCACCGTGCTCGCCTCGGGCGGCGGCCGGATCAGCTGCACCTCGGCCGGGGCCTACCAGCGGCTGCGCGGCCACCGGAGCGCCGTGCTCGACACCCCGATACCCCTCCTGCCCGCCGTCGCGCCGCGCACGGTCGGCAGGACCTCCGAGAAGGACGTCGTCCTCTCGCCCGGCACGGAGCCGGGCACCTGGCTGCTGCGGCTCGACACCCGGCACCCCACGCTCTTCGGCCGCCCCAACGACCATGTGCCGGGCATCCTGCTGCTGGAGGCCGCCCGGCAGGCCGCGCACGCCGCCACCCCCGGCCGGCCCTTCCTGCCGACGGAGATGCGGGCCGACTTCCTCCAGTACGTCGAGCTGGACCGCCCCTGCCTGATCGAGGCCACGTCGCTCCCGGCCGGCGCCGGCTCGCCCGCCGGTGTGTTCGTACGGGCCGTTCAGGACGGCGAACCCGCCTTCACCTGCACCCTCCACTCGCCGGGCCGCCTCGCGGCCGGGCCCGGCGACGCCAGAACGGACCTCTCATGACCCCCCGCGTCCTCATCACCGGCGCGACCGGTTTCATCGGCAGCCGCGTGGTCGCCGCCGCCCGCGCGACGCCCGGGGTCCGGCTGCGCCTGATGACCCACCTGACCGCGCTCGACGGCCCGGCGGCCGGGCCCGGCTGCGAGACGGTGTACGGGGACCTCACCGACCCCGGATCGCTGCGCGGCAGCTGCGAGGGCGTCGACGCCGTGATCCACTGCGCTTCCCGGATCGGCTCCGACGAACAGACCGCCCGGGCCGTCAACGACCACGGAACCCGTGCGCTGGTCGACGAGGCCGTACGCTGCGGGGTCGGCCGGATCGTCCAGTTGAGCACCGCGTCCGTCTACGGCCGCGGCCCCTTCACGGCGCTGCTCCCCGGCGAGGCCGAGCCCGCCCCCGCCTCAGCCACCAGCCTGACCCGGGCCGCCGCCGAACAGCACGTCCTGGCGGCCGGCGGAACCGTTCTGCGCCCGCACATCGTGCACGGGGCGGGGGACCGGTGGGCGATCCCGGGGCTGGTCGCCCTGCTGCGGTACCTGTCGGCCGCGCCGGCCGGCTGCGAGGCCCGCCATTCGCTGATCGACGTCGAGAGCCTGGGCCGCGCACTGCTCGGGGCGGCGCTCGCCCCACAGCCGCCGGCCGGTGTCTACCACGTCAACCACCCCGAGCCGGTGACGTGCTCGGACCTGCTGTCCACGGTCCTCGGCGCACTCGGGCTCCCGTGGGCGGGCACCGAGATCAGCCTGGACGAGGCCCGTGCCCGGCTGGCCGGCGTCCCGTACGCCTCGCACCACTTCGAGATGCTGACCGTGGACCACTGGTTCGCCGACGAGCGGGTCGGGCCGGACCTCGGCTGGGCGCCGGGGCCGGACTTCCGGACGTCGTTCGCCGCCCACGCCCCGTGGTACCGGGAGTTCCTCAGCCGCTGACGCCCGCGCGGAGGCGGGCTCCCCTCACGCGCCCGACGGTGCGGGGATCCGGGTGCCCGTCCCGCTCACCCGCACGCGCGGGTCGCCCGCCCGCAGGGTGACGGTCAGCGTGCCGGGGCGGCCCATGTCCGCACCCTGGTGCAGGGTCAGCTCGGCGGCCTCGGGGACGGCGGACAGGGTGCGCAGGTACGCGCCGAAGGCGGCCGCCGCCGCGCCCGTCGCCGGGTCCTCGACCACACCGCCCACCGGGAACGGGTCGCGGACGTGGAAGACGGTGTCCGAGGCACGCCACACCAGCTGGAGCGTGGTCAGGTCCAGCCGGTGCATCAGCGCTTCGAGGCGCGCGAAGTCGTAGGAGAGCGCGGCCAGCCGCTCACGGGTCGCGGCGGCCAGCACCAGGTGGCGGGCGCCCGCGTAGGCGATCCGGGGCGGCAGGGCCGGGTCGAGGTCGGCGGCGGGCCAGTCCAGCGCGGCCAGCGCCTGCGCCAGGTCCTCGGGGGCGATGTCCGTGACGTGCGGCTCCACGCTGGTGAGGGTCGCCCGCAGTTCGTTCCCCTCGCGGACGACGGTGACCGGCACCGGGCCGGCCGCGGTGGCGAACTCCAGGTCCCCCGGGCCGTCCCGCTCGGCGAGGGCCAGGGCGGTGGCCACGGTGGCGTGACCGCAGAACGAGACCTCGGCCTTCGGGCTGAAGTAGCGGATCGCGTAACCGCGCGCCCCGGGCTCCGACGCCTCGGTCCGGCCGGTCAGGAACGCCGACTCGCTGTAGCCCAGCTCCGCCGCGACGGCGAGCATGCCGGCCTCGTCCAGACCGGAGGCGTCCAGCACGACACCGGCCGGGTTGCCGCCCGCCGGGTCGGCGGAGAAGGCGGTGTAGCGCAGGACCGAGGTCTCGGGAAGATCAGCCATGTGCGGGACAACCTGGCCACGGCCCGCGGCATTCCCCCGTCCTCCCGCCCGCCCCCTCGCCGGGCGGGACCACGGGGGAATGCCGCGGGCCGTGGCGGCCGGCTCAGTGGCAGTTCTTGACGCCGGTGCCCGACTTCGTCCAGGCGCAGGAGTCCAGGAGCGTGCCGTTCGGCTTGATCAGCCGTGCCTTGTCCCCGGTGTTGTTCCAGACGTACGAGCCGCGGTTCCAGTACACGTGCCCCGCGCTGTTCTTCGCCTTGCCGGTGTGGACCTTGACGGTCTTGCCCGCGCCGATGCCATACGCGGGGAAGGTGTAGGTGTAGCCGGTGTTGTCCTTGAGCTTGTAGCCCTTCAACTGCACCGTCGACTTGGTGGAGTTGTGGATCTCGACCCACTCGGCCCTCAGCGAGGTGGTGGACCGGGTGTCCTTGCCGGGGCTGTCGTACTGGATCGTGCCGAGGTGCACCCCGCTCCGGTGCTTCGCGGCCGAGGCCGGGGCCGCCAGGAGCAGCGAGCCCGCGAGGGCGGTGGTGGCGGCCAGGGCGAGGGGCGCCGCGATGCGTATGCGCATGCTGTGTTCCTTGTGTGGAGTTCCGGTGAAGGCGAACCGTGAGCATAAGGGCAGCACGCGCTTGCCGGACCCGGCGGAACGCATCCGGCTGATTTCGGTCGTCCAGGTATGAGGAGTGGTCAGTTCCGGTGCCGCGAAAGGCGGTTGCGCTCCGGATCCGTCAACCCCGGCCCACGTACGGCATCGTCGTGGCCATCACCGTGGCGAACTGGACGTTCGCCTCCAGCGGCAGCTCCGCCATGTGCACCACCGTCCGGGCCACGTCCGCGGCCGCCATCACCGGCTCCACGGCCAGCTCGCCGTTGGCCTGGAGGGTTCCGGTCCGCATCCCCTCGGTCATCTCGGTCGAGGCGTTGCCGATGTCGATCTGCCCGCAGGCGATGCGGTACGGGCGTCCGTCCAGCGACAGCGACTTCGTCAGGCCGGTCACCGCGTGCTTGGTCGCGGTGTAGGCGACCGAGTGCGGGCGCGGCGCGTGGGCGGAGACCGAGCCGTTGTTGATGATCCGCCCGCCCTGCGGGTCCTGTTCCTTCATCTGCCGGTACGCCGCCTGCGCGCACAGGAAGGCGCCCGTCAGGTTCACGTCGACCACCGTGCGCCAGTCGTCGGGGGAGAGGTCCTCGACCGGCACGGCGCGCGGCCCGAAGGTGCCCGCGTTGTTGAAGAGGAGATCGAGGCGGCCGAAGCACTCCCGTACGGAGGAGAACAGGGCGTCCACGTCGCCCGGGCGCGACACGTCGGCGGGGACGGTGATCACCCGGGCATCCGGCCCGGCCAGTGCGGCCGTCTCGGCGAGCGGCTCCGGCCGGCGGCCCGCCAGCGCCACCGACCAGTCGGCGCCGCTCAGTGCCAGGGCCACCGCGCGGCCGATTCCGGAGCCCGCGCCCGTGACCACAGCCGTCTTCGTCGAGGAGTTCAACGGTTCGTCGCTCATGGTGCGGCAGCGTACGCCCAGCTGCCCGCCGGCCGGCTCCGGGCGTGAGGGCCGGGGGGTCGCGGCGCGCGCGTCCGGGCGGGGGCCGCCCCTGGGGGGTGATTCCCGTGCCCGATTCCGGCGATTCCCCGGTATCGGCCCCCTCGGTTGATGATCATGGATTTGGCCGCGTACGCGGAGTTTGCCCCCGGGGATCCATTCCTGCCGCGTTCCTCATCCAGGCGACGCCCGTGCGACGCGAGCACGCCAACCGCCCGATGTGCCGGCCCGGTGGACTTCCCCCCATCACCACCAGTCAGGGGAGGGACAAAGATGACGCACTCATCGCACCAGCAGGAGCTGCGGGACGCGGCCCGGCACACCGGCCGCCGACGCTTTCTCACCGTCACCGGAGCCGCCGCGGCGCTCGCGTTCTCCGTCGGCCTGCCGGCCGCGGGAGCGGCGAGCGCCGCCGAGCTCGACACCCGGCAGATCGGCGAGGACCCGTTCACCCTCGGCGTCGCCTCCGGCGACCCGCTGCCCGAATCCGTCCTCCTGTGGACGAGACTCGCGCCCCGCCCGTTCGAGCCCGACAGCGGACTGCCCGCCGCCCGCGTCGAGGTGCGCTGGGAGCTGGCCCGCGACGAGCGCTTCCAGCGCGTCGTCCGGCGCGGCACCGCCACCGCCCACCCGGAGTTCCACCACAGCGTCCACGTGGAGGTCAAGGGCCTCGCCCCGGACCACGTCCTCTACTACCGCTTCCGCGCCGGACAGTGGACCAGCCCGGTCGGCCGGACCCGCACCGCGCCCGCCCCCGGCGCCCACAAGCGCGAACTGAGCCTGGCCGCCGTCTCCTGCCAGGCCTACCACGACGGCTACTTCACCGCGTACAAGCACCTCGCCCAGGAGGACGTCGACGTCGTCTTCCACCTCGGCGACTACCTCTACGAGTACGCCGTCAACGCGGCCGGCGGGGCCCGCAACTACACCGACCGCACCCTGCCCGCCCTCTTCAACCGCGAGACGACCACGCTGGAGGACTACCGGCTGCGGTACGCCCTGTACAAGTCCGACCCGGACCTGCGCGCCGCCCACGCCGCGCACCCGTTCGTCGTCACCTGGGACGACCACGAGACGGAGAACAACTACGCGGGCGACACCCCCGAGAACAGCGTGCCGCCCGAGGAGTTCCTGATCCGGCGGGCCGCCGCCTACCGCGCCTACTGGGAGAACCAGCCGCTGCGCGCCCCGCAGCAGCCGCAGGGTCCGGACATGCGGCTCTACCGGCGCCTGCGGTTCGGCCGGCTCGCCCAGTTCGACATCCTCGACACCCGCCAGTACCGCAGCGACCAGGCGTACGGCGACGGCTGGCAGACCCCCGGCCCCGAGTCCGAGGACCCGTCGCGCACCCTGACCGGCGCCGCCCAGGAGCGCTGGCTGATCGACGGCTGGCGCCACTCGAAGGCCACCTGGAACGTCGTCCCGCAGCAGGTCACGTTCGCCCGGCGACGCAACGTCCCCACCGACGCCTACCAGCTCTCCATGGACTCCTGGGACGGCTACCCGGCCTCCCGGGACCGCGTCCTGAGGGGCGCCGAGGCCACCGGGGTGGACAACCTCATGGTGCTGACCGGCGACGTGCACGTCGGCTACGCCTTCGACCTGAAGCGGGACTTCGACGACCCCGCCTCCCGCACCGTGGGCACCGAGATCGTCGCCACCTCCATCACCAGCGGCAAGGACGGCTCCGAGAAGCCGGCCAACTGGACGAACCTCACGACCGCCAACCCGCACATGAAGTACTACAACGGGCGGCGCGGCTACGCCGTCGTCACGCTCCAGGAGCGCCAGGCGCGTGCCGACTACCGCACGGTGTCCGCGGTCACCACGCCCGGCGCCCCCGTGACGACGGCCGCCTCGTTCGTCACGGAGGTGGGCAACCAGGGCCTGACCCCTGCCTGAGGGGCGGTGGGACGGCCTCGCGCGGGGCGGCCACCCGGCAGCCGCGACCGCTGCCCCCTCCGTCAGGCGTCAGGACGGCAGGCCGTCCACGGGGTAGCGGACGCCGACGCGCTCACGTACCGCGTCGAGCGTCCGCATCACCGCGAGCGAACCGTCCAGCGGCACCAGCGGGGACTCCGTCTCGCCCGCCCGGACCGCCCGCATCACCTCGGCCGCCTCGTACTGCATCCCCGACAGGCCCTGCGGACCCGGGCCCGTGCCGATCTCCTCGGGCTCGGCGCCCGCCCGGCGCAGCACGAAGCTCTGCGGGTGGAAGAAGCTGTGCGGGAAGTCGATCCGGCCGGCCGTCCCGATGACCGTGGCCGCCGTCGGGTGGTGCCCGACGATCGAGCAGGAGAGCAGCGCGTTGGCGCCCGACTCCCAGCCCAGCAGCATGCCGGTGTTCAGGTCGACGCCCTCCGGCGACAGCAGCGCGTCGGCCTGGACCCGGTCCGGCTCGCCCAGCAGCAGGTGGGCGAACGACACCGGATAGACCCCGAGGTCCAGCAGGGCCCCGCCGCCCAGCGCGGGATCGCGCAGCCGGTGCCCGGCGTCGATGTCACCCGCGAAGCCGAAGTCGGCCTGCACGGTGCGGATCTCGCCGATCGCCCCGTCCCGCACGAGCTCCGTCATCCGCCGGATGACCGGGTTGCAGTACGTCCACATCGCTTCCATCAGGAAGACGCCGCGGTCCCGGGCGAGCTTCACCAGCTCCCGGGCCTCACGCTCGTTGAGCGTGAACGCCTTCTCGCACAGCACGTGCTTCCCGGCCTCCAGGGCGAGGGCGGCAGCCTCCCGGTGCGCGGAGTGCGGGGTGGCCACGTACACGACGTCGACCTCCTCGTCGGCGACGAGCCCGGCCCAGCTCCCGTACGCCCTCGGTATGCCGAACCGCTCCGCGAACGCCTGCGCCGAGGCGTCCGTACGGGAGGCCACGGCCACCACCTCCGCATCGGGCATCGCCTGCAGGTCAGCGGTGAAAGTCGCCGCGATCCCCCCTGTCGCCAGCACGCCCCAACGGACAGTCCTGCTCATGCACGCTCCCAAAAAGGTGTCGACCACTCCGACTGAGCTGAGAGCATAGAGGCGGATTCAACAACTATGGAGATGAGAATGCCGGAGAGCGGCGTCAGCCGGGCCCAGCAGATACCCACGACCGACACCGACACCGGGACCGGGCTTCCCCCCGTCACCCCGGCACCCGCCCTCGCGGCCGCCCGGCGCACCGGACTTCTCGTCACCCTGGTCCTCGGCGGACTCACCGCGCTGCCGCCGCTGTCCATGGACATGTACCTCCCGGCGCTCCCCGCCGTCACCGACTCGCTGCACGCACCCGCCGCGACGGTCCAGCTCACCCTGACCGCCTGCCTCACCGGCATGGCCCTCGGCCAGGTCGTCGTCGGCCCGATGAGCGACCGCTGGGGCAGGCGCCGGCCGCTGCTCCTCGGCATGGTCGTCTACGTACTGGCCACCGCGATCTGCGTCTTCGCCCCGACCGCCGAACTCCTCATCGGCTTCCGGCTGGTCCAGGGCCTCGCGGGCGCGGCCGGCATCGTCATCGCCCGGGCCGTCGTGCGCGACCTGTACGACGGCGAGGACATGGCGAGGTTCTTCTCGACGCTGATGCTGATCTCCGGCGTCGCCCCCGTCATCGCCCCCGTCATCGGCGGACAGGTCCTGCGGATCACCGACTGGCGGGGCATCTTCGCCGTCCTCACCGTCGTCGGCGTCCTCCTCACGCTCGTCGTCCACAAGTGGCTGCACGAGACCCTGCCGCCCGCCGAGCGCCACACCGGCGGCGTCGGCGACGCGCTGCGCACCATGCGCGGGCTGCTCTCCGACCGCGTCTTCAGCGGCTACATGATCGCGGGCAGTCTCGCCTTCGCGGCTCTCTTCGCGTACGTCAGCGCCTCACCGTTCGTCGTGCAGGAGATCTACGGCGCCTCGCCGCAGACGTTCAGCCTGCTCTTCGGCATCAACTCGATCGGGCTGATCGCGGTGGGCCAGATCAACGGCAAGATCCTGGTCGGCCGGGTCAGCCTCGACAAGGCGCTCGGCTTCGGGCTCGCGGTCATCGTGCTGGCCGCGACGGCGCTGCTGCTGATGACGTCCGGCGTCTTCGGGGACGTCGGTCTCGTACCGGTGGCCACCGGTCTCTTCGTGCTGATGTCGGCGATGGGCCTGGCGATGCCGAACACCAACGCCCAGGCGCTGATGCGCACCAAGCACGCCGCCGGATCCGCCTCCGCGCTGCTCGGCACGTCCTCGTTCCTGATCGGCGCCGTCGCCTCGCCGCTCGTCGGGATCGCGGGGGAGGCGACGGCCGTGCCGATGGCCGTCGTGCAGCTGGTGTGCGCGGTGGGTGCGATGGCGTGCTTCCTGGTGCTGTGCCGCCCCTGGCAGCAGGTGGCCGCGCGCCCCTGAGGCGGCGACGGCGGGGCAGCGGGCCCCCACGCGGAGGATCAGTCCGCCCGCGGGTAGCCGATCAGGTGCAGCCGGTCCCTGTCGTCGGTCCAGCGGAACAGCCCGACCCCCTCCGCGCCCTCGGCGCCCGGCACCCGCGCGTTCGGCGCCAGCATCTGCGTGTTCCCCGACGAGAGGTCCGCCTCGACCGGGAAGCCGCCCCCGGCCAGCACGTCCGCCGCGTTGCGCACGCTCGTCGCCCCGTACGCCGTCCCGTCGTCGGTCACGGACGCCAGGGCGAGCGTGCTGGACCCCTCGGCGTCCTCGAAGCAGTAGCCCTTGCCGGCCTCCAGATCGAACCCGAGGTTCCCGGCCACCAGGTAGCCGCCCGACGGCGAGAGGACGGCCTGCGGGTACTGGCCCGGCGCGATCGCCGGCTTGTGGCACCGCACGGACACCAGCGCCTTGCCCGTCTCCGTGTCGTGCACCGTCCACAGCTCGTGGGTCGCGGCGAGTTCCGCGCCCTTCGCGAGCTGCCATCTCGCCAGCACCACGCCCGGGGCCACGGAGGTCGGGACGCCGCTCAGCCGGTCGGCGCCCCTGGGGGCCGTGTTCCGGCTGAACCAGCCGCCCTGCACCCAGAACTCCCGGGCCCCGCTCACCAGCAGCCCTTTCGACGTCAGCCCGCGCACCTCGGTGAGCTGCCTGCAGGACGCGCAGCCCGGCGGGTACTTCAGCGCCTTGGCGGGGACCTTGGTGACCCTGCCGGTCGCCGGGTCCACCACCGCGCTCGTGGTCCCGCCGTCGCCGATCACGATGCCGGGGCCGGTGGCGGTGACGGTCGGCACCGAGGCCCACGGCACTTCGACACGCTGCCGGCCGCCGTCCTCCACGGCGTACACGTCGAGCGAGACGATCCGGTCGGCGGGCGCCGGAGCGCTCTCGCCGACCTTCCCGTACGACCAGGTCACGAAGTACTCCTGGTCGTCCGTGGTGACGGTGAGCAGCTTCGGGAAGTGCGCCGCGGCCGGCGGGCGCCAGGGGTCCCCGCTCCAGCCGGCCCGTCCGGTCTCCGAGTCGATGGTCCGCAGCCGGTACTCGCCCTCCGCCGTCCGCACCAGATACGCGAGCCGCCCGGTCGTGCGCGAGAGCGCGTAGTCGGGAGAGGTGTCGGTGAGCTCCCAGCCGCGCCGCGTCGTGTACGTGGCCGGAACGGTCAGCTGCGTCGCCGGACCCGCGCTCCGGCGCACCGGCTTCGCCGGCCCCGCGTCGTCCTTCTCCCCGCCGCCACCACAGGTGGCCAGCAGGAGCAGCAGAGCCAGCACGAGGAGCCCGCCGACCAGAGCCAGGCGCACGACCCGCTGCCTCGTGGTCACCACGCCGGGCGGAGCCAGGCGCGCGAACTTCAGTCTCATGGTCCCCCCGATGAGCAATACCCGACCTCGCGCCGGTCAGCGTAGCAACTGGGCAGCAGGCCCCCGGCGTTGGTTGTGTCGCCGTTCCGTCCCGGTTTCGTGCGGGGCCGGGGCCGGTCCGCGTCCGCCTACAATTCCTCGGTGAACGCCACCCTCCCCACCGCGGAAGCCCTGCGCGCGGCCCTGGCCGGACTCCTCGACGGGCTGCCGCCCAAGCAGGCCGCCCAGGCCGTCGACCGGCTGATCGCCAACTACCGGGGAACCACTCCCACCGACGCGCCGCTGCTCCGCGACCGCTCGGACGTCGCCGCGTACGCCGCGTACCGGATGCCCGCGACGTTCGAGGCGGTACGGTCCGCCCTCGACGCCCTGCGCGACGCCGCCCCGGACTGGGCGCCCGCCACGCACACCGATGTCGGAGGCGGCACCGGAGCGGCGAGCTGGGCGGTCGCCGGGGCCTGGGAGGGGCCGCGGACCACCGTCCTGGACTGGGCCGAGCCGGCCCTCGCGCTGGGCCGCGAACTGGCCGGCGCGTCCGGCATCCCGGGACTGCGCGCCGCCGCCTGGCAGCGGGCCCGGATCGGCGCGGACCTCTCCCTCGACGCCACCGACCTGGTGACCGTCTCCTACGTGCTCAACGAGCTCACGCCGCAGGCCCGCACCGCCCTCGTCGACGCCGCGGCCCGGGCCGCGCAGGCCGTCGTGATCGTCGAGCCCGGCACCCCCGACGGCTACGCCCGCGTCATCGAGGCCCGCGACCGGCTGATCGCCGCAGGCCTCACCGTCGCCGCCCCCTGCCCGCACAGCGAGGCCTGCCCCATCGAGCCGGGCACGGACTGGTGCCACTTCTCCGCCCGGGTCAGCCGCTCCTCGCTGCACCGGCAGGTCAAGGGCGGCTCGCTGCCGTACGAGGACGAGAAGTTCAGCTACGTCGTGGCCACCCGCTTCCCCCCGCGGCCGGTGGAGGCGCGGGTCACGCGCCGGCCGCAGATCCGCAAGGGCCAGGTGCTGCTGGAGCTCTGCACCCGGGACGAGGCACTGCGACGTGCCACGGTCACCAAGCGGCACGGCGAGCTGTACCGCGCCGCCCGGGACGTCGACTGGGGCGACGCCTGGCCGCCCCCGCACGACGCGGAGGACTGACCTCCCGCACCGGCCCTAACCGCGGAGCTCCTGGGTGCAGCACTTCACGCTGCCGCCGCCCTTGAGCAGCTCGCCGAGATCCATCGGGAGGGGTTCGAAACCGCGCTCGCGCAGCGGGTCGAACAGGCCCGTGGCGGCCTGGGGCAGCAGCACGTGGAGCCCGTCGCTCACCGCGTTCAGCCCGAGCGCGGCGGCGTCCGCCTCCTCGGCGATCAGCGCGCCCGGGAAGAGCCGCGCCAGCACGGCCCGGCTGCCCGGCGAGAAGGCCCCCGGGTAGTACATGATCTCGTCGGCCGCGTCGTCGAGCACGCTCAGCGCCGTGTCCAGGTGGTAGTAGCGCGGATCGACCAGGTCGAGGCCGATCACCGGCCGCCCGAAGAACTCCTGCGCCTCGCCGTGCGAGAGCGGACTGGACCGGAAGCCCCGCCCCGCCAGCACGTACGAGGACGTCACGGCGAAGTCGCCCTCACCCTCGTTGACGTGCACGGGTTCCTGGAACTCGGTGAAGCCGTGGCCGCTGAACCAGTCGCGGTGGGCGGCCGCCTCCGGGAACCGTTCCTGATAGGCGAACCGTGCGCCCAGGACCCGGCCGTCGATGACGGTGGCCCCGTTGGCGGCGAAGACCATGTCGGGCAGGTCCGGGTGGGGGGTGAGCAGCTCGACGGTGTGGCCGAGGGCCCGGTAGCGGTCGCGCAGGTCCTCCCACTGCGTCTGCGCCAGCGGCAGGTCGACGGGCTTGGTGGGGTCCATCCACGGGTTGATGGAATACGTCACCCTGAAGTGCGCGGGGGCGCACATCAGGTAGCGGCGGGGTGTGGCCTGGCGGCGGGGTGTGGCTTCACGAGGCAACGAGGGCTCCTCACGAATCGTCGCGGCGGCGTTGGTGGCCCCCGCGGCCGGTGCGTCGCACGGGTGTGTGCGTGAGCCCATGGTGCGCCGTCCCGGGCCGCGGGCACAGTGGACCGAACGGGTGGTTCCGTACAGCTGTGTGACGTATGACCGCTCCGTCCCCCGTGAGGGGGTCGGTCCTCCCCGCCCAGGCCTCCGATCACCTGAAATTCACCTGCGATTTCATGGCAATCAGGGTGATAGCGGTCACCTCCGGGCCTCGGCCGTCGCACCCCGCTTCAGGACTCTGGCCACCCGAAGCGCAGGATGGTGGGACCATGGGCAGGGGCAACGCTGAGGTAAGGGGATAGATGGGCGCCGATTTCAGCCGTGAGCGCGGCTCGGAGAGCAGGTTTTCCCACTGGCTGCGCCGACGGCCCAAACCGCAGCCGGGCGATGTCGACGGCACCGCGCGGGAGGCGCTGCTCCTGGCTGTCGCCGAGGCCGGGATGCCGATCGCGCCCGCCGCCCACCCGGTGGGCTACCGATGTTCGTGCGAACGCATCGGCTGTCCCACGCCCGCCAGGCACCCGGTCTCCTTCGCCTGGCAGACGCAGTCCACGACCGACCGCGCCCAGATCGAGCGCTGGGCCGCCGGCCAGCCGCAGGCGAACTTCATCACGGCCACCGGCATGATCCACGACGTTCTCGACGTCCCGCTGTCGGCCGGCACCCAGGCGCTGGAACGGCTGCTCGCCGCCGGGGTCGAGGTGGGCCCGGTGGCCCGGTCGGGCGACGACCGGATGCTCTTCTTCACCGCCACGCGCGGTACGCCGGAGGACGAAGACGAGTGGTGGCCGTGCGAGCTGGACTGCCACCCCGAGACGATGGACGAGCACCCCGGGCTGCGGTGGCACTGCCGGGGCAGCTATGTGCTGCTGCCGCCGGCCATGCTCCCCGGTGAGCTGGACGTCCGGTGGGTGCGGGGGCCGGAGAATCCGCTGCCGGACCCGCTGACGCTGCTGGAGACCCTGACGGACGCGTGTGCGCGGTTCGTGGGCTCCGCGGAGCAGAGCGACGTCGACCACGAGTCGGTGGCCTGGCCGCTGAGCCGGTAGCCGGGCGGGAGCGGAGGGCGAGGGGCGCCGGACCGGCCGGCCGGCCCCTTGCCCGGCGCGGATGAAGAGGCCGGGGCCGGGCCCTCAGGACCCTTTCGCCGCCGTCAGGCCCGGCACCCGGTTCAGCATGATCACCTTGCCCGTACCGGCGCCCTTCTTCGGGACGTACACCAGCTGGCTGGACACCCGCTCCTTCGTGAGCGTGCTCACCACCTCGCCGGTCATCAGCGCCGCGACGTCCGGGGAGACCGTCGGGCGCAGCCCCTTCGCCGCGGTCTGCCGTTCGAAGTGTCTGCTGCTGAAGAAGACGAGCGCGCCGCCGTCGGCCGTCTCCAGGCCGAGCGGTCCGAACACCCCGGTGTTCAGCGGCTGGTCGATGAACTGGTACGAGAAGCCGGCCCGCCGGGTGTTCAGGCGGGTGGTGCGCCAGGCCGAGGTGGACACGCCCGGGGCGAAAACGTCCGGCGTGCCCTTTTGCAGGTACCCCGTGTACTGCGCGCCCAAGTCCGCCGGAGCGACCGCCAGTTCGGTGCTGTCCTCGGCCACCGGAGTGGCCCGCCCCTCGCCGTCCTTCGCGAAGTCGGGGAGCTGGGAGGGGGTGGTGACCGCCAGGTAGGCGGCCTTCCACCCCGCGTCGGGGCCGGACTTGACGAAGACGAACAGCCAGCGGGTGTCCCGCTTCCCGCTGTCCTGGTCACGGTTGGAGTCCGTGTCCGCGAGGAACCACCGCGGCCAGCCGGCCTTCTTCGGGATGACGTAGTGCGCGTCGGTCAGTTCCAGCGGCCGGTGGTTCGCGTTGCCGTTCGGATTGTTCTTCTGCCGGGCCCGCAGACCCGCCTGGTTGATCGCGCCGAGCGCACCGGTGACCTGGTCCGCGTCCAGCGCGGGATCGTAGGCCTTGTCCGCCGCGTTGTACGCGGTGGTGAAGTCCGCCAGGGCCCGCGCGGCCTCAGACCGCGTCGCCGCCCGGACGACTTCCAGCTCGCCGTGCACCGTCACGCACCCGCTCGCCGTCATGCTCAGCACCGTCGCTGCCGCGAGCCCCGTCGCCAGCCGAACCGGCCTCAGGCTTCTCATCCGTTGCTTTCCGCGTCTTCTGATCCGTCGCCCCCACCGCGGGGCCCTCTGACCGTCCGAACCCTACCGGGGCGAGGAACAGCGCGAGAGTGGGGATCAGATACAGCGCCCACACCGTGATCTGGAGAA
Source organism: Streptomyces sp. NPDC005803 (assembly GCF_040630435.1). Taxonomy (NCBI): domain Bacteria; kingdom Bacillati; phylum Actinomycetota; class Actinomycetes; order Kitasatosporales; family Streptomycetaceae; genus Streptomyces; species Streptomyces sp. NPDC005803. The sequence continues at coordinate 37,762 of NZ_JBEXXO010000026.1, forward strand.
CGGTCGGATCGGGCTGGAAGTTGAACGTCCCCTTCAACAGGGTGCCGTACCAGCTGTCCGGCGGAATCGTGGCGCTGATGTCGAACGCCCGGTTCTGCAGACCGCCGAGGAACTCGGCCTCCTGCAGGTCATGGACGCCGTAGGCGAGCACACCCGCCGCGACGACCACCAGCATGCCGCCGGTCCAGGTGAAGAACTTCGACAGGTTGATCTTCAACGCGCCGCGGTAGAACAGCCAGCCCAGCACGACGGCCGTGACGATGCCGAGCAGCGCGCCGATCATCGGGTGCCAGCCGTCGTCCGCCGCGTGCACCGCACGCCACACGAACAGCGAGGTCTCCAGGCCCTCCCGGCCCACCGCGAGCAGCGCCGTGGCGACCAGGGCGCCGGTGCCCATCGCGAGCGCCGCGTCGAGCTTTCCGTGCAGCTCCTTCTTCAGGTGCCGTGCGGTGCGCCGCATCCAGAAGACCATCCAGGTGACGAGGCCGACCGAGAGGATCGACAGCGAACCGCCGAGCGCCTCCTGGGCCTTGAACGTCATCTCCTGCGAACCGAATTCGAGACCGGCGCCGAAGGCCAGGCTGACGACGACCGCGATGCCGACACCGGCCCAGATCGGAAGCAGCTTGTGCCGGTTGCCGGTCTTCACGAGGTACGCGATGAGGATGCAGACGACGAGGCTGGCCTCAAGGCCTTCGCGCAGGCCGATCAGGAAGTTGCTGAACACGTTTCGGTTCCCTTTCCGCTTCGAGTCCCGTTACGAGAACAGCGCCCGGCCCCACCAGTCGTCCTTGTCGCGGACGCCCGGCGGGACGGCGAAGTGCGCCGAACCCACGTGCTGGATGTACTCGTTGAGTGCGTCGTGTGCCGCCAGGCGCCGCTGCAGCGGAATGAACGCCTTGCGGGTGTCGCGCTGGTACGCGAGGAAGAACAGCCCGGCGTCGAGCCGGCCCAGGCCGTCCGTCCCGTCGGTGAAGGAGTAGCCGCGCCGCAGGATCGTCGCCCCGCCGTTGGTGTCGGGGTGCGCGAGCCGCACGTGCGCGGTCGGCAGCATCGCCTTCAGGAACGGCTCGTCGCGCTCCTTCGCCTTGCCGACCGGGGCGCCCTCGCCCTTGTCGCGGCCGAAGACGTCCTCCTGCTCCTGCAGTCCGGTGCGGTCCCAGGTCTCGATGTGCATCCGGATGCGCCGGGCCACCAGGTAGGAGCCCCCGGTCATCCAGCCGGCGCCGTCCTTCCCGCCGACCCACACGTGCTGGTCGAGGGCGGCGGTGTCGGTGCCGGCGATGTTCCGGGTGCCGTCCTTGAAGCCCATCATGTTGCGCGGGGTCTGGGCGTCGGGCGTCGTCGAGGACGTCTTGCCGAAGCCCAGCTGCGACCAGCGGATCGCGGTGCGGCCCATGCCGATCCTGGCGAGGTTGCGGATGGCGTGCACCGCCACCTGCGGGTCGTCCGCACAGGCCTGGACGCACAGGTCGCCGCCGCTGCGGGCCTTGTCGAGGTTGTCGCCGGGGAACTTCGGCAGGTCGACGAGCGCGTCGGGGCGCCGGTCCTCCAGACCGAACCGCCCCTTGGCGAACAGGGAGGGGCCGAAGCCGATCGTCAGCGTCAGCCGGGACGGCTTGAGCCCCAGGGCCTCGCCCGTGTCGTCCGGCGGCGCCTCGGCCAGGCCCCCGTAGGCGCCGTCGCCGACCGCGTGCCCTGCCGTCATCCGCTCGGCCGCCCGGGTCCACTCCTGGAGCAGCGCGACCAGTTCGGCCCGGTCCTTCGTCGTCACGTCGAACGCGGCGAAGTGCAGCCGGTCCTGGACGGCCGTGGCGATCCCGGCCTGGTGCGCACCGTGGAACGGCACCGCCGCACCACTGTCCGCGGCCGCCACCGGGGTGTCCCCGGAACGCACCGCGGCCACGGCGCCGCCGGCCGCCACCGCGCCGAGCGCGAGCCCGGCGCCGCCCCAGCCGAGCAGGGCGCGCCGCGACGGGGCGCCCCCCGAAGCGTCGGCGCCGTCGCCGGGTGTCTGGTGATTCTGCTCGGACATGCCGGGAGCCCCTTCTCCGCCGGTTACTTCGTCACCGCGGCGGCGAGCCGCGAGAGGGGCTCGGCCAGCGCGTTGACGGCGTCCGACAGTTCCTTGCGGTCCGCCTTGCCGACCTTCTCGTACGAGGTGAACACGTACGAGCTCTTGTCCGTGCGGTACTTGTCGAGCAGCGTGTTCAGGGCCGCGAACCGCTTGTCCAGGGTGGTGGTGAGCGCCGCGTCGTTCTTCGCGGCGATCGGCTTCAGCAGCGCGTAGGACTTCTCCGCGCCCTCGACGTTGGCCTTGAAGTCGACCAGGTCGGTGTGGCTGTAGCGCTCCTCCTCACCGGTGACCTTGCCGGTCGCGACCTCGTCGAGGAGTTCCTTGGCGCCGTTGGCCATCGAGGTCGGGGTGATCTCGGCCGTGCCGACCCGCTTCTGCCAGTCGAGCAGGTCCTTGTAGAGGGTGGGCGCGAGGGCCTTCTCCTCGGTGCCCAGCTTCTTGTCCTGCCACAGCGCCTTCTCCAGACGGTGCCAGCCGGTCCACTTCTGGCCGTCCTCCAGGCCGTCCTCGCGGACGTCGACCTTCGGGTCGATGTCGCCGAAGGACTCGGCGACCGGCTCGGTGCGCTCCCAGCCGATACGCGAGTCGGCGTACGCCTTCTTCGCGGCCTCGACGTCACCGGCGGCGACGGCGTCCGTGAAGACCTTGACCTTCGGCAGCGTCTCGTCGGCCTGCGCCTGGACGTAGGTGCGGTAGGCGGCGACGGCCTGGTCCATCTCCGGGCTGCGCTTGGCCACCTTGCCGCCGCTGACCTCGATCTTCTGCCGGATGCCGTGGCCCTTCATGCCGGGCTTGCAGGCGATCTCGTACGAACCGGCCTTGATCTCGGCGGTGATGGTGGCCTTGGTGCCCGGGCCGATGTTCTCGCGCTCGGCGACGATGCGGTCGTCCGGGAACAGGACGTACACCTCGGTGACCTTGGAGCCCTTGTTCTGGACGGCCAGCTCGACGTGCCCGGCCGGCAGCTTCGTCTCCGAGACGTCGCAGGAGTCGTCCTTGGCGACGACCTGGACGGCGCCCTCGCCCTTGCCGTCGCTCTTCTCGGCGCAGCCCGTGACAGCGGTCAGGGCGGCCACGGTCGCGGCAGCGGTGACGACGGAGAAACGAACGGCTCGCATGCGGGCTCCACTTGAGGACGAAGGAGAAGAGAGAGGAACGGGCGGACAAAGGCGGGTGAGGCGGACCTAACTTAACCGAGGCTTACCTAGCCCGTACCCACCCATGCAGTGATTCAGCTCTCACTGCCCACCCACAGGAACGGGAGGATCACGGTCGACCCATGAGCGAGCCCTCAAAGGGTCAAGCAATGGTCAAGAATCCCTTTCCGGGTACGGCGAGAGGCGCCTCTGCCCGCGGATGCGGGAACACCTCGACCCGGCTGCCGCTCGCCCTCGCCGGGCACCGCGCGCGTGAACACCCCGGCGGCGGCCCTCGCACGGGGCGAGCGCCCCGGCGGTGCTTGAATGCGCACGTGAACGACTACGACGTACCCGCCGGCATCGACGTACTGCGCGTGTTCTGCGGCCCCGACGGCCGGCACGGCAACGCCCTCGGCGTCGTGCGCGACGGGCGCGAGCACCCCGACGAGGTCGCGCGGCAGGAGCTCGCCGGGAAGCTCGGCTTCAGCGAGACCGTCTTCGTGGACGACCCGGAACGCGGCCACCTGGACATCTACACCCCCGGACTCCGCCTGCCGTTCGCCGGGCATCCCGTGGTCGGCGCCGCCTGGCTGCTCGACCTGGAGATCCTGGAGCTGGGCGTGGGGGAGGTCTTCGCCCGCCAGGACGGGGAGTTCACCTGGATCACCGCCCGCCCCGAGTGGGCGCCGCCGCGCACCCTCCAGCAGTACGGCTCGGTCGGCGAGGTCGACGCGCTGCCCGCCCCGCCGCCCGGCGAGGGCTGGCTCTACGCCTGGGCGTGGGAGGACGAGGCCGCGGGCCGCGTCAGGGCGCGGGCGTTCCCCCGGCGGGACGACGGGATCGCCGAGGACGAGGCGACGGGGGCGGCGGCGCTGCTGCTCAGCGACCGGCTGGGCCGCGCGCTGAACATCAGACAGGGCCGCGGCTCCCAGATCCTCACGGCACCCGCACCGGACGGCGCGGTCGAGATCGGCGGCCGGGTCGTCCTGGCGGTCAGGGGCTGACCGCCCGGACGGAATGCCACGCCCGTCCGCCTTCCCGACGCGCTGTCGGCAAGCCCGGCAGGCGGAAGAGGAAACGGCCGCCCCCCGGAAGGGGCGGCCGTCGGACGGCGGGGCCGGCGGGGCTACGGGAGCGTGAGGATCTCGGCGCCCGTCTCCGTCACCACCAGCGTGTGCTCGAACTGCGCGGTGCGCTTGCGGTCCTTCGTGACCACGGTCCAGCCGTCGTCCCACATGTCGTAGTCGTGGGACCCGAGCGTGAGCATCGGCTCGATGGTGAAGGTCATGCCGGGCTGCATCACGGTGGTGGCGTGCGGGCTGTCGTAGTGCGGGATGATCAGCCCGGAGTGGAACGAGGAGTTGATCCCGTGCCCCGTGAAGTCCCGCACCACTCCGTAGCCGAAGCGCTTCGCGTACGACTCGATGACCCGCCCGATGACGTTGATCTGGCGGCCCGGCCGCACCGCCTTGATCGCGCGGTTCAGCGACTCCTCGGTGCGCTCCACGAGCAGCCGCGACTCCTCGTCCACGTCACCGCAGAGGTAGGTGGCGTTGTTGTCGCCGTGCACGCCGTTGATGTACGCGGTCACGTCGAGGTTCACGATGTCGCCGTCGCGCAGCACCGTGGAGTCCGGGATGCCGTGGCAGATCACCTCGTTGAGCGAGGTGCAGAGCGACTTGGGGAAGCCGCGGTAGCCCAGCGTCGAGGGGTACGCGCCGTGGTCGCACATGAACTCATGGGCGACCCGGTCGAGTTCGTCCGTGGTGACGCCCGGGGCGATGTGCTTCGCGGCCTCACCCATCGCCTGGGCGGCGATGCGTCCCGCGACGCGCATGCGCTCGACGGTGTCGGCGTCCTGGACCTCCGGGCCGGTGTACGGCGTCGGGGCGGGCTTGCCCACGTACTCGGGGCGCCGGATGTTTCCGGGCACGGATCGGACGGGAGTGAGCTCCCCTGGTACAAGCAGCGACTGGCCAGACATGTCAGCGAGTTTAAAGCCTGTGTCTGGGGCACCATGGCACCGAGGAAAGGAACCGACGATGGCTCTCTTCAAGAAGCGCACGGTCGGCAAGCCGGGCGAGTGGTTCTACTGCCTGGAGCACAAGAAGGTGGAGGAGGGCCCCGAGTGCCCGGCCAAGGACCGCTTCGGCCCGTACACCTCCCGCCAGGAGGCGCAGCACGCCATGGAGACCGCGCAGGAGCGGAACCTGGAGTGGGAGACCGACCCCAAGTGGCACGACCGCAAGGACCCGGACGAGAACGCGGGCGGCTGAGGGCGCGGGCGGCCGGGGGCGGGGCCCGCGCCGCGGGCTCAGCCCGTCGGTGCCGTCCGCAGGGCCTCCTCGCTCCGCGCCCGCCTGCGCAGCGCGTCCTCGTCCGTCGCGGAGTCGTACGTGAGGAGCTTCGGCAGGGCCGCCGCCAGCAGCGCCACCGAGGCGACACAGGCCACGCCCCCGCTCCAGACCGCGGTCCTGGTCCCCGTCCACCCCGCCATGCCGCCGGCCCGGACCTGCCCCAGCTGCGGGCCGACGCTGTACGAGAGCACCTCGATGCCCGCGAGCCGCCCCCGCAGCTCCTCCGGGATCGTCTGGTTCCAGATCGTGACACGGCCGAGGCCGCTGAGCATGTCGCCCGCGCCGGCGACGGCCAGGCAGACCAGCACCAGCCCTACGTCGCCGAACACTCCTGATCACCACCGCGCCGGCGGGGGCGCGGTCAGCTGGTCGGCGAGCCGGGACAGCCGGTCCCGGAAGCGCCGCCGGCCGCGCGGCACGGGCGCGCCGTTCTCCCCGGCCGCCGCGCTGACCAGGTGCTGGACGGTGTCCAGGTCCACATCGTCGCCGTCCGCCACGGAGAGCGCCTCGTGGGCGAGCCCCCGCACCTCCGGATCGCCGTTGTCCAGCGACAGGACCGTCGCCCCGGCCCGGCGGGCGTCGTGCACCCGCTCCAGCAGCCCCTCGCCGGGCCGCTCCGGCACCACCACGAGCAGCGTCTCGCCCCGCCCGGCCGCCTCGATCCGACCGAGCCCCACCGCCAGGTGCGCGGGGTCGCCGGGCTCCACCCGGTGGCGCACCAGCGTGGGCGTCAGCTCGGGCAGCCCCGACCAGGCGGACTCGTCGACCAGGTGGGCCGCCAGATGCCACGGCTCGTACACCTCGGTCCCCACCAGCAGCAGCCCGCCGCCGTGCGGCGCCACGGACGAGCGCAGCGTCCCGGCGAACCGTCGGGCGGCCGCCGGCCACTGCGTCCCGGCCAGCACCTCACGCAGCAGCGCCACACGTACGGCATCCATGGCCCGGCATCATGCACCACCCCGCCGGCCCCGCACCGGCGAACGGCGGCACAATCATCCGTACGGGAGGCGCGCGAAGGGCCGTCCCACTGGCCGAGGACACACCGTCCCACTTCCGTACCTGGCAGTAGTGTCGGGGCCATGACTACGAATGACAGCGGCAGCGCCCCCAAGCCCCCCGCCAAGGACCCCTGGGACCTCCCCGACGTGTCCGGCCTGACCATCGGCGTCCTCGGCGGCACCGGGCCGCAGGGCCGCGGACTCGCCTACCGGTTCGCCCGCGCCGGACAGGCCGTGATCATCGGCTCCCGTGCGGCGGACCGGGCCCAGGCCGCCGCCGACGAGCTGGGGCACGGTGTCCGGGGCGCGGACAACGCCGCCTGCGCGCGCGACAGCGACGTCGTGATCGTCGCCGTGCCGTGGGACGGGCACGCGAAGACCCTGGAGTCCCTGCGCGACGAGCTCGCCGGCAAGCTCGTCATCGACTGCGTCAACCCGCTCGGCTTCGACAAGAAGGGCGCCTACGCGCTGAAGCCCGAGGAGGGCAGCGCCGCCGAGCAGGCCGCCGCCCTGCTGCCGGAGTCCCGCGTCACGGCCGCCTTCCACCACCTCTCGGCGGTGCTGCTCCAGGACGAGGCGATCGAGGAGATCGACACCGACGTGCTGGTGCTGGGCGAGGCACGCGCCGACACCGACATCGTCCAGGCGCTGGCCGGCCGGATCGCGGGCATGCGCGGCATCTTCGCGGGCCGGCTCCGCAACGCCCACCAGGTCGAGTCGCTCGTCGCCAACCTGATCTCGGTCAACCGCCGCTACAAGGCACACGCCGGGCTGCGCGCCACCGACGTCTGAGCGGCCGCCCGCCTCGCCGACACCCCACGGCCTCGCGGCGACGGCCGTCGGCGGCGCACCCTGCTCGGCGCGGCCGGGGGCATGGGGGACACTGGACGGGACCGCGCATCATCCCCCGACAGGAGCCACCCCCATGCCCCGCCTCGCTCTCTACGCCGTCGCCGTCTGCGTCCTCACCGTCGTGGCGGCCGTGATCTCCTTCGTGCAGGGCAGCTGGCTCCTCGGGGTCGTATGGGTGCTGCTGGTCGGCCTCTCGTCGAACATGGCCTGGTACTACGTACGCCGGCAGCGCGCCGCCCGGCCCGCGCGGGGCGCGTAGCGGCTAAGGGCTGTCCCGTAATCCCTGGCGTGCGCACGACGACAGCTACGGCACCTCGCCGCGTTGCCGGAACGCCCGAATACATCCAGTATGCGGACGCTCCTCCGCCTTGCGATGCACCGCATCTGACGCCGCGCGCTGATCCACCAGGGATTACGGGACTGCCCTTAGCCGTTCACCGCGCAGACCGGATTCGCGCCCTGCCAGAACCGGTAGGCGTCGAGACCGCAGTACGTGTCGAAGTCGCTGACGCCCAGCGACCGCAGCAGCGCGTCGACCGCGTCGAAGAAGGCCGCGTTCACCTCGGGGACCCACAGCAGGCCGAAGACCGCGATCAGCCCGAACGGCGCGATCGGCTCCACCGCGCGCCGCACCGGGTGCGAGAGCCACGGCTCGATCACCCCGTAGCCGTCCAGCCCCGGCACCGGCACGGAGTTCAGGATCGCGGCCGTCACCTGGAGCAGCGCCAGGAAGCCCAGGGCGTGGCGGAAGGGCACGGGGACGCCGTCCAGCCCGTCCAGCCAGAACGGCGCGGTGCACACGAGCGCGAACAGGACGTTCGTCAGCGGGCCCGCCGCCGAGATCAGGCTGTGCCGCCAGCGGCCGCGGATCCGTCCCCGCTCGATGAAGACCGCGCCTCCGGGCAGCCCGATGCCGCCCATGATCACGAACAGCACGGGAAGCACGACGCTCAGCAGCGCGTGGGTGTACTTCAGGGGGTTCAGCGTGAGGTAGCCCTTGGCCCCGATGGAGATGTCGCCGCTGTGCAGCGCCGTCCTGGCGTGGGCGTACTCATGCAGACACAGGGACACCACCCAGGCCGCCGTGACGAACAGGAACGTGGCGAAGCCGGGCTGCCCGGCGAAGTCCGTCCACACCGCCCAGCCGGACACCGCGGTCACGGCGGCGATGCCGAGGAAGACCGGGCTGATCCGCCGGTCGCTGCGGGCTGTTGCGGAAGTCATCGGCGGGCTCCTGGTGGCTGCGGGGACGGCGGGAGCGGGCGGGCGGCGAGCCCCGACCGTACAGGCGACACGCGGAAAACGTCTCGCATCGGGCGGGTGGTTCCATGAAGGGTGGGGGCATGACGGGCTGGAATGCGGGCGGAGCGAGCGGGTACGGCCGGGCGGCTGTGGATGACCAGGACCCCGTCACGGACAATGGGCGCGTGCGCTACGGCATCCTCGGTACCACCCAGGCACTCCGCGACGACGGCACGGCCGTCGCCATCGGCGGGGCGCGGCTGCGCGCCCTGCTCGCCGTGCTCGCGCTGCGCGCGGGCCGGACGGTGCCCGTCGCGGTGCTCGTCGACGAGGTGTGGGACGGCGACCCGCCCGCCGACGCGCCGGGCGCCGTGCAGGCGCTGGTGGGCCGGCTCCGGCGGGCGCTCGGCCATGCGGCGGTCGCCTCCGCGGACAACGGCTACCGGCTCGCCGTCGAACCGGACAGCGTCGACCTGTACCGCTTCGAACGCCTCGCGGGCGAGGGGGCGCGAGCCCTGGACGCGGGCGATCCGGCGAAGGCCCTGAGCCTCCTCGGCGACGCGCTCGGCCTCTGGCGGGGACCGGCGCTGGCCGACCTGCCCGACCGGCACGCCGTCGCGGCCCGCTGGACCGCCCGCCGCCTCGACGCCCGCCGGACCCGGCTCGGCGCGGCGCTCGCGCTCGGCCGGGCCGACGAGGTGCTGCCGGAGCTGGCCGCGCTCTGCGACGAGCACCCCATCGACGAACCGCTCCAGGCCCTGCGGCTGCGGGCCCTGCGCGACGCCGGACGCACGGCCCAGGCGCTGGCCGCGTACGACGAGGTGCGCACCGTACTCGTCGACCGGCTCGGCACCGACCCCGGACCCGAGCTGAGCGCCCTGCACGCCGAACTGCTCCGCCAGGAACCGCCGCGGCCCGCCCCGGCAGCCGCCCCCCGGTCCCCCCGCACCCCCGCGCCGGCCGTCCGGCAGGGCAACCTCCGGGCCAGGCTCACCAGCTTCGTCGGACGCGAGCGCGATATCGACGCCCTGCGCGACGACCTCTCCCGGACCCGGCTGGTCACCCTGCTCGGGCCCGGCGGGGCGGGCAAGACCCGGCTCTCCCAGGAGACCGCGGAATCCTTCGACCCCGCGGCCTGGCCGGACGGCGTCTGGCTGGCCGAACTCGCACCCGTCGACGACCCCGACGCCGTACCGGAGGCGGTCCTCGGCGCACTCGGCGCCCGCGAGACCGTGCTGCGCGGCGCCGGCGCCGAGGAGCTCCGGGCCGCCGAACGGGGAGCGGGCGAACGAGGGGCGGACGAACCGCTCTCCCGGCTCACCGAGCACTGCTCCCGGCGCCGCATGCTGCTGCTCCTGGACAACTGCGAGCACGTGATCGAGGCCGCCGCGGCGCTCGCCCACCATCTGCTGGCCCGCTGCCCGGAGCTCACCGTCCTCGCCACCAGCCGCGAACCCCTGGGCGTACCCGGCGAGTTCGTCCGGCCCGTCGACCCGCTGCCCGACCCGACGGCGCTGCGGCTGCTCGCCGAACGCGGCGCCGCCGCACTGCCCGGCTTCCGCGTCGACGCCGACGAGGCGACGGCGGCCGCCACCGCCGAGATCTGCCGCCGGCTGGACGGTCTGCCGCTCGCCATCGAACTCGCCGCCGCCCGGCTGCGGATGCTCACCCCGCACCAGATCGCCGACCGGCTCGACGACCGGTTCCGCCTGCTGACCAACGGCAGCCGCACCGTGCTCCCGCGCCAGCAGACCCTGCGGGCCGTCGTCGACTGGTCCTGGGACCTCCTCGCCGAAGACGAACGCACCACCCTGCGCCGGCTCTCCGTCTTCGCCGGCGGCTGCACCCTCGAAGCGGCCGAGGCCGTCTGCGCGGACGGCCCTCGGCAGGCGCGGGAGGTCGCCGGACTGCTGGGCTCCCTCGTCGACAAGTCCCTGGTCGTCGCCGCTCCCGCGGCGGACGGCCAGATGCGCTACCGCCTCCTGGAGACCGTCGGCGAGTACGCGACGCAGCGGCTCGACGAGGCGGGGGAGCGGGACGCCGTCGAACGCCAGCACCTCGTGTACTTCCGGGAGCTGGCCCGGACCACCGACCCCCTGCTCCGCGGCTCCGGACAGCGCGCCGCCATCGATCTCTTCCAGCGCGAGTACGAGAACCTGCGCACCGCGCTGCGCCACGCCGTCGCCGCGCGCGACGAGCAGGAGTCGCTGTGCCTGGTGATCTCGCTCTCCTGGTACTGGCAGATCCGCAACCTGCGCGGCGACGCCCTGCACTGGGCCGACGCCGCCGCCGCGCTCGGCCCCGACCCGTTCGCACCGCCCGTGCGGCCCGCGCCCTCGATCCACGAACGCTGCACCGACGCGCCCCCGCCCATGGGGCCCGAACTGCTCCAGGAGGCGCGGCGCCAGGTGGGACTGGTCCAACTGGTCAACATGGACCACGCGATGGACGAGTGGACGAACCAGGCCAGCATGGTGCGGCTGCGGGGGATCGCCTCCGCCTACCGGGCCGGTCAGCCGCAGACCTGCCGGAGCCCCGCCTCGCTCTGGTTCTTCGCCGTCATGCTGACCGGGGGCGTTGCCGACCTGCGGCACCTGCTGGACGAAACGGTCCGCGCCGCACGGGAGTTCGGCTTCGAGTGGGAGCTCGCCGCAGCGCTCCAGATGCGCGCGAACGTCCTGGCCAACCGCCCCGACTGGGCGGGCGCGGCGCATGTGGACGCCGACGAGAGCCTGGAGATCTTCAGCCGCCTCGGCGACGACTGGGGCATGGCCGAGTCGCTTTCCTCGCGCGGCGAGGCGAACGAGAAGACGGGCGACTACGCCCGGGCGGCCGAGGACTACCAGGCCGCGATCGGCTACGCGGAGAAGCTCGGCGCCCTGGCCCAGGTGTCGGTGCTCCGCACCCGGTACGCCTCCGTCCTCACCGAGGTCGGCCGCGGCGCCGAGGGGGAGGCGATCCTGCGCGACGTGCTCGCCGAGGAACGGCACGCCGGGCACGAGGCGAGGCCGGCGGCCCGGCTCTTCCTGGCCATGTGGCTGGGCCGCTGCGGCCGTACCGGCGAAGCGCGCGAGCAGTTCCTCGTACTGCTCGAAGAGTTCAGGTCCCAGACCATGGCGATATTCGAGGGCTTCGTGCTGGGGGGCCTGGCCTGGCTGGACAACCAGGACGGGAACTACGCCGACGCGCTGGACGGCTGCCGGAAGGCCCTGCTGCGCCTCGGCGATCCGCTGACGCAGATGGTGGCCCCCCAGATGGCGGTGATCCACCTGGTGACCCTGGCCTGGGCCCTGGGCGGGCTCGGCGAGGAGCGCGGGGCGGTGCTCGGTGCGCGGCTGCTGGCCGCCAGTCGGGCGCTGCTGCCGAAGGGGCACTTCCTGACGTGGATGGAGCGGGAGAACTTCCGCCGCGCGGAGGAGCTGGTCCGCGCCGTGCTCGGGGACTTCGCCTACGAGGCCGCGTACGCCGAAGGCGGCGGCCTCTCCATGGAGGAGGCCACCGCCCTCGTGGACGCGTACCGGAGGTGAACCGCTTCGGTCAGGACTTCTTGCGGAACTTGGACACCGCGAGCGGGGCCATGACCGCCGTGATGACCACGGTCCAGCCGAGCGTCAGCCAGACCGAGTTGCCGAGCGGGCTGCCCATCATCAGACCCCGGGCCGCGTCGGCCAGGTTGGACAGCGGGTTGTAGTCGGTGAAGGTCTGGAGCCAGCCGGGCATCGTCGTGGGCGGGGTGAAGATCGAGGAACCGAACTGGAGCGGCATCATCACGATCATCCCCATCCCCTGGACGGCCTGCGCCGTCTTCATGGCCAGTCCGAGCAGGATGAAGATCCACATGATGGCCGCGCCGAAGGCCGCCGCCAGCCCGATGGCCCCGATCAGCCCGAGCACCGACCCGTGGAGCTCCAGGCCGAGCGCGAAGCCCATGCCCAGCAGGATGAGCGTGGCGACCATCATCCGGCCGAGCTCGACCACGATCTTCGCGATGAGCACCGAGGAGCGGGCGATCGGCATCGTACGGAACCGGTCCATGACCCCCTTGCGGAAGTCGTCGTTGACACCGGAGCCGACCGCCATGGCGATGTTCATGCCCATCATCGCCATCAGGCCGGGGATCAGGTAGTTCAGGTACTCCTGCCGACCGCCGCCCATGCTGCCGCCGACGGCGCCGCCGAAGACGTACACGAACAGCAGCACGAAGATGACCGGCATCAGGAGGGCGTCGAACATCGACTCCGGATCCTTCTTGATCTGGAGCAGATTGCGCCGCACCAGCGCCCCGATGTGGCGCAGGTTGTTCCGCAGTCCGATCCGGCCCTCGTCGTGCAGCTTCGAGGCGGGGGCGACCGCGGCCGCGTCGGTGGGGGCGGGCGTCAGAGTCGTCGTGCTCATGCCGCGACCTCCTGGGGAATCGTTTCGGTGACGGTGGCCTTGTCGCCGGTGATGGCGAGGAACACCTCGTCCAGGCTGGGCAGCGCGGTGGCGACGTGCGCCAGCGAGAAGCCCCGGGTGCCGAGCAGGCCGATGACGGCGGTGAGCTGCTCGTCGCTGAGGATCGGCACGTACAGCAGCCCCTCGTCCGGGACCGCCTGGGCGCCCGCCACACCGTCGAGGCCGGCCTCCCGGATCGCCTGCGCCATCGCGGCGAGTTCGGCCGGGTCGGAGGGGCGGATCTGCAGGGTGCGGCCGCCGACCTTGGCCTTCAGCTCGTCGACACCGCCGCGGGCGATGATCTTGCCCTTGTCGATGACGGTCAGCTCGTCGGCGAGCTGTTCGGCCTCTTCCATGTACTGGGTGGTGAGCAGCACGGTCGCCCCCTCCGCGACCATCCGCTGCACCTCGTCCCAGACCTCGTTGCGGGTACGGGGGTCGAGCCCCGTCGTCGGCTCGTCCAGGTAGAGGACGGCCGGGCTGCCGATCATGGAGGCGGCGAGGTCCAGCCGGCGGCGCATACCGCCGGAGTACTCCATCGCGGCCTTCTTCGCCGCGTCCGTGAGCGAGAAGCGCTCCAGCAGCTCGTCGGCGCGCGAGCGGGCCTTCTTGCGCGGCAGGTCGAGCAGCCGCCCGATCATGTAGAGGTTCTCCCAGCCGGAGAGCTTCTCGTCGACCGAGGCGTACTGCCCGGTCAGGCCGATGGTGCGGCGCAGCGCGCGGGGCTGCTTCACCACGTCGTAGCCCGCCACGACCGCGTGTCCGGCGTCGGGCTGGATCAGGGTGGACAGCACACGGACGAGGGTGGTCTTGCCGGCGCCGTTGGGGCCGAGCACGCCGAGGACGGTGCCCTCGCGCACATCGAGGTCCACGCCGTCCAGGGCCTTGGTCTCGCCGTAGTGCTTGACCAGTCCCCGTACCTCCACGGCGTTCGTGCCGCTCCTGGGGTTCTTGTCGATTCGCGTCATGTCCACCATCAGACCAGCCGCCACCGACAGCCTGCCGACAGTCCGCCGACAGCAGGACGACAGCCCGCCGATGGGGGAAGTCGGCGGGCTGTCGGTGGTGCGGCAGTGGTCGGTCGGCGCCCGGGGCGGAGGCCGTCGGGCGATGCGGCGCGGGACGGGCCCCGTGCTAGTGGAAGGTGTGCTCCGGCGCCGGGAAGGTCCCGCCGACGACCTCGTCCGCGTACGCCTTCGCCGCGTCACCGAGGATCTGGCGCAGGTCGGCGTACTGCTTGGTGAAGCGCGGCACCTTGCCGCCGGTCAGTCCGACCATGTCGGTGTAGACCAGCACCTGGGCGTCGGTGTCGGGGCCGGCCCCGATCCCCACGGTCGGGAGGTGCAGGGTGCGGGTGACCTCGGCGGCCAGTTCGGCCGGTACGAGTTCCAGGACGACGGCGAACGCGCCCGCGTCCTGGACGGCCTTGGCGTCGCGCAGCATCTGCTGGGCGGCCTCCTCGCCGCGGCCCTGCACGCGGTAGCCCATCGCGTTGACGGACTGCGGGGTCAGGCCGATGTGGGCCATGACGGGGATGCCGGCGTCGACGAGGAGCTTGATCTGCTCGTGGCTGCGCTCGCCGCCCTCCAGCTTGACGGCGCCGACCCCGGACTCCTTGATCAGCCGGGTGGCGTTGCGCAGGGCCTGGACCGGGCTCTCCTGGTAGGCCCCGAACGGCAGGTCGGCGACGATCAGGGCCCGCTTGGTGCCCCGGACGACGGCCGCGGACAGAATGGCGATCTCGTCCATCGTGACGGGCACGGTGGTCTCGTAGCCGAGGTGACAGTTGCCCATGGAGTCACCGACGAGCATGACCGGGATGCCGGCCTCGTCGAAGACGGACGCGGTCATCGCGTCGTAGGCGGTCAGCATGGGCCACTTCTCGCCGCGCGCGGTGGCGGCGGCGATGTCGTGGACGGTGACGCGGCGGTTGCTCTTGCCTCCGTACAGCGCCTTGCTGCTGTCGGAAGGGGTTACCGCGGGGGGTGTGGCGGTCTGGTTCTGCGCAGCCTGAAGCGACATGGCCAACGGCTCCTTCGTCATCTCGAGGCGCCCTGACGGCGTCCCCGGATCGCTTCCATGGTGGCATCCCGGAGCCGTTCACGGGAAGTGGGCCCGCGCAGGAGCCGGGCACGGGGTGTCCCGCACACCGGCACGGGGTGCCCCAGACGGCGGTCCGGGGCTTGGGGCGCCCGGTAAAGACTTTCCAATACGAGACGGTCTCGTATCGGAATGACAGTAGGCTCTCGCCCATGTCCATACCCTCCGGCGCGCCCGCCGCCGTGCCCCAGGTTCCCGAGGCGGTCCACCGCCGCCGCTGGGCGATCCTCGCCGTCCTGATGTTCAGCCTGCTCATCGTGGTGCTGGACAACTCGATCCTGAACGTCGCCGTCAAGACGATCGCCTCACCCTCACCCACCGGGCTGGGAGCCACCCAGAGCGAGCTGGAGTGGGCCATCAACTCCTACACGCTCGTCTTCGCCGGGCTGCTCTTCACGGCGGGTCTGCTCGGCGACCGCATCGGGCGCAAGAAGATCCTGCTCTTCGGCATCGCCCTGTTCGGCCTGGGATCCGCCCTCGCCGCCCTGTCCGGATCGCCCGGCGCCCTCATCACCTGGCGCGCCGTCATGGGGTTCGGCGCCGCCTTCGTCATGCCCGCCACGCTCGCGGTCCTGATGAACGTCTTCGAGCGCGAGGAGCAGCCCAAGGCCATCGGCATCTGGGCCGGCAGCGTCGGCCTCGGCATCGCGATCGGCCCGATCACCGGCGGACTGCTCCTCGAACACTTCTGGTGGGGCTCGATCTTCCTGATCAACGTGCCCGTCGTGGTCATCGCGCTGATCGCCATGGCGGTGCTCGTACCGGACTCGAAGGACCCGAAGCCGGGCCGTCTCGACCCGGTCGGCGTGGCGCTCTCCATCGTCGGCCTGGTGCTGCTGGTGTACGGCATCATCCGTGGCGGAGAGCTCGCCGACTTCACCGACGCCTCCGTGCTCCTGCCGGTCATCGGCGGCCTGGCCGTCCTGGTCGTGTTCGTCCTCCACGAGAAGCGCAGCAGCAGCCCGGCCATCGACATCACGTACTTCAAGAAGCCGGCCTTCTCCGCCGCCGTGTCCTCCATCGCGCTGGTCTTCTTCGCGCTGATGGGCGTGACGTTCTTCTCCGCCTTCTACATGCAGAGCGTGCGGGGCTGGAGCGCCCTGCAGTCCGGGCTGCTGATCCTGCCGCTGGCCGTCGCCCAGATGGTCTTCGCCCCCCGGGCCCGGCTGGTGGTCGACCGGTTCGGCGCCCGCGCCGTGTGCACCGTCGGCATGCTGCTGGTCGCCGCCGGGCTGGCGGCCTTCGCCCTGTTCGACGCCACGACGCCCGTCTGGGTGATGTGTGTGGTCTTCTTCGTCCAGGGCGCGGGCATGGCCCATGTGATGCCTCCCGTCACCGTCGCCGTGATGCAGGCCCTGCCCCGGGAGAAGGCCGGATCGGGCTCGGCCGTCAACAACACGTTCCGGCAGGTCGGCGGTGCCCTGGGGATCGCCGTCCTCGGCTCGGTGCTGTCCGCCGTCTACCGCGGCGACATCGAGGGACACCTCGACGGGGTCCCGGCCGCGGCCAGGGACGTGGCGGGGGAGTCGATCGAGGCGACGCTCGGCGTCGCGGAGAAGATGGGCCCGGCCGGCACCCCGCTGGTGGCCGCCGCGCACGACGCGTTCATGAGCGCCATGCACGTCACGGCCATCGGCTCGGCGTGCGTCGCCCTGATCGGAGCGATCGTGGTGGCCCTGTTCCTGCCGGGCAGGCCGCCCGCCGGCCGGACGGTCGTACGGGACGAGCCGACGGTGCCCGCGGACGCCTGACGGTTAGGGGGGCAGCCCGGCGGGTCTGGCGCCGGACCGGGCCCGCCCGGTCCGCCGCCGGGCGCCGAAGCCGCCGGGCGCCGAAGCCGCCGGGCGCCGAAGCCGCCGGGCGCCGAAGCCGCCGGGCGCCGAAGCCGCCGGGCGCCGAAGCCGCCCGACGCCGAAGCCGCCGGGCGCCGGACGCGTCGGCGAGAATCGGGGGAGGTGAAAGGTGGATGCACGTGCACGCTCAGGTATCGGACCGGGACGACCGGGCCCCCGGCGAGCAGGACCGGCAGGTCCGCGGCGGCCCGGACCCGGACCCGGCCCGCGACGGCCGGGGCCTGGAGCACCGCCCCGGAGGCGAGCGGGAGCCCCGCCGCGGCCGCCCGCGCAGCGCTGCCGCGGAGCGGGCCATCCTGGACGCCGTCGTCGCCCTGCTGGAGGCCGGCGAACCCCTCGCCGGCCTGTCCATCGAGCGGATCGCCCGTACCGCAGGGGTCGGCAAGGCCACCATCTACCGGCGCTGGACCGGCAAGGAGGAGCTCTTCGTCGACGTCCTGCGCGAGATCGAGCCGGCGGAGCCCGACGTCTCCGGCACCGGGGGAATCGGCGACCTGCGCGTCCTGCTGGAGTCCATGCGCACCCGCGGACTCGCCCAGCGTTCCTCGGTGCTGCTGCACAACGTGTTCGCCCAGATGAAGAGCCACCCCAGGCTGTGGGCCGAGTACCACCGCACCGTGATAGCACCCCGCCGGGCCGCGATGCTCGCCGCCGTCGCCCGCGCCGTCGAGGCGGGCGAGCTGCGGGGCGACACGGACGTGGAGCTGATGGACGACCTGTTCCTCGGCCCCATGCTCGTACGCACCGTCCACCGGCCGGAAGCGCCGCTGCCGGACGATCTCGCCGACCGCATCATCCGTCTGCTCGTCGAAGGCCTCGGGCCGGGTGCGGCCGCCGCCCGGCCCCGTGAAGACGCGGGCCACGGCTGACGCGCCCGGGGCCGTACGAGTGTGATCGTTCTGTCACAAGCCACCGCAGACCCCCTGGTTCCGGAACCCGCCGTACCGCCCCCGTCGTCCTCGTGGCAGTACGGCCGTCGCCGACGGCCGGAAAAGCGGCGCGCATCCCCTAGGGTCGGGGGCGCGGCGATGTGTACGGCAAGGCAGTGAGGACAGCGCGATGGTGCAGGCGTACAGGGCGGACACCGGGAACGGCGGCGCGGGACCGCAGCGCACCGGATCCCGCTTCCGGGACCTGCGCGAGAGACTGGTCCGGGACCGCGGCGTCTGGCGGCGGGGGATCGTCCTGGCCGGCTGTTCGGTTCTGCTCACCCTCGTGATGCTGCTCCACGCCCAGATCCCCAACACCATCGGCAACCTGGGCAGCCTCACCGAGACGTTCCTGCCGTGGTGCGCCGTCTTCGTGCCGCTGCTGCTGGTCCTCGGCCTGGTGCGACGCTCGGCGACCGCACTGGTCGCCCTGCTGCTTCCGGTCCTGGTCTGGTTCAACCTCTTCGGCGGACTGCTCACCGACAAGTCGGGCAGCGGCGGCGACCTCACCGTCGCCACGCACAACGTCAACGCGGACAATCCCGACCCCAGGGGCACCGCCCAGCAGGTCGCCGGTTCGGACGCCGACGTCATCGCCCTGCAGGAGCTTCCCAGCGGCCAGGTCGCGGCGTACGAGGCGGCGCTAGCCGGTCGCTTCCGGTACCACTCCGTGCAGGGGACCGTCGGCGTGTGGAGCAAGTACCCCCTCAGCGACACCCGCCCGGTGGACATCAAGATGGGCTGGGTCCGGGCCATGCGGACCACCGTCGCCACCCCCGAGGGCCCGCTCGCCGTCTACGTCGCGCACCTGCCCTCGGTACGGGTCAAGCTGCACGCCGGATTCACCGCCAACCAGCGCGACCAGAGCGCGGACGCCCTCGGCGAGGCCATCTCCCACGAGCCGCTGGAACGGGTCGCCCTGCTCGGCGACCTCAACGGGACCATGAACGACCGCTCGCTGAACGCGGTCACCTCGCAGATGCGCTCCACCCAGGGCGCGGCCGGTGACGGCTTCGGATTCAGCTGGCCCGCGTCGTTCCCGATGGCCCGGATCGACCAGATCATGGTCAAGGGCGTCGAGCCCATGTCGTCGTGGACCCTCCCGGCCACGGACAGCGACCACCTGCCGATCGCCGCCCGCGTCAAACTCTGAGGCAATCGTCCGCTGCCGCCGCAGGGCACACCACCTGCGGGTTTCGGCCTCCTGCTCGCTGTTTCGCCCTCCGCCGTGCACCGGCGCGTTACCTCCGGGCATAAAACGTCTGAGAGACTTTGTTCCGAACGGGAACAAGGTCACCGGCGAGGAAGCCGGTCCGTCACCGTGCGATCCGGCCCCGGCCGGCCCGCGCCGGCGCGCGTACGACCGCCCTCCCTCCCGCCCTCCCGCTCCCCGCAGGCCCGCCAGGCCCGGCCGGAGCGCACGGGGCCCACTTCGGAAAGGTCTCTCCTCATGCCTCTGGCTCTGCTCGCACTCGCTGTGAGCGCCTTCGGCATCGGTACTACGGAATTCGTGATGATGGGCCTGCTGCCCGACGTCGCGGACGATCTGGGCACCTCCGTCCCCACCGCCGGCTACCTCGTGTCGGCGTACGCGATCGGCGTGGTGGTCGGTGCCCCGCTGCTCACCGCCCTCGGCTCACGCATCCCGCGCAAGCGGATGCTCCTGCTGCTGATGGCGCTCTTCACCGTCGGCAACCTCGCCTCCGCTCTCGCACCCGGCTTCGGCTGGCTGATCGCCGGACGGCTGCTGGCCGGACTGCCGCACGGCGCGTTCTTCGGGGTCGGCGCGGTCGTCGCCACCCGGCTGGTCGCCGAGGGCCGCCAGGCGCGGGCCGTCGCGACGATGTTCCTCGGCCTGACCATCGCCAACGTCGTCGGCGTCCCGGCCGCCACGCTGCTCGGCCAGCACCTCGGCTGGCGGGCCACCTTCCTCGTGGTCGCGGCCATCGGGCTCGGCGCGATGGCCGCGCTCGCCCGCCTCGTCCCGCAGATCCCGGCCGAGGCGCACCGGCACGTCCGCCACGAGCTGCGGGCCCTGGGCAACCGCCAGGTCCTGCTCGGACTGCTCACCGCCGTCTTCGGCTTCGCCGGGGTCTTCGCCGTGTACTCCTACCTCTCGGCCATGACGACCGAGGCGATGGGCTTCGGCGAGTCCTCCGTGACGCTGGTGCTGGCGCTCTTCGGCATCGGCATGACCCTGGGCGCACTCGCCGCGGGACCGCTCACGGACCGGGCGCTGCGCCCCACGCTGTACGGGTCGCTGGGCGCGCTCGCCGTCGTCCTGGTGGTCTTCCCCTTCGCCGCCCACGTGCAGTGGGCCGCGCTGGTGATGGTGGTGCTGCTGGGCGGGGTCGGGTTCATGACGACCACGCCGTTGCAGATGCTCGTCATGAACAAGGCCAAGGACGCCCCGACCCTGGCGTCCGCCTCCAACCACTCCGCGTTCAACCTGGCCAACGCGGGCGGTGCGTGGCTGGGCGGCGTGGCCATCGCGGCCGGCTGGGGCTGGACCTCCCCGGCCGTGGTCGGCGCCGCCCTGACGGTGGCGGGACTCGCCGTCGCCGTCACGGCCGGAGCACTGGACCGGGACCGGACGCCGACGGCCTCGCGGGTCGTGGCCCGGGCGACCGCGCCCGCCCAGCGGAAGGCCGGGGCGGACGTGCACTGATCCGCGTGACCTGACCGGCACATGGGCGGAGTCGGGCCCGTCCGGCGACCGAGGCACGACCTCGGCCGACGGACGGGCCAGGCGCCGTTCCCGGCCCGTCCGTCGATCGAGGACACGCGGCCGAGGACACGCCCCCGGCCGGGCAGGACCGGCCCCACGCTCGCTCCCCGGCGTCAGCCGGACTCGCGCCACCGGTTCGTGATCGGCAGCCGCCGGTCCTTGCCGAAGCCCTTGGGCGAGATCTTCGTGCCCGGCGGGTACTGCCGGCGCTTGTACTCCGCCGTGTCCACCATGCGCAGCGTCTTGGCCACGAGCGCCGCGTCGAACCCGGCCGCGACGATCGCGTCGCGCCCCTGGTCCCGGTCGACGTACATCTCCAGGATCCGGTCCAGCACGTCGTAGTCGGGCAGCGAGTCGGTGTCCACCTGGCCCGGGCGCAGCTCCGCGCTGGGCGGCTTGGTGATGGAGGCCTCCGGGATCGGCGGGGTCTGCCCGCGCTCCTCCGCCGCCCGGTTGCGCCACTTCGCCAGCCGGAAGACCGACGTCTTGTAGACGTCCTTGATCGGCCCGTACGCGCCGACGGAGTCCCCGTACAGCGTCGAGTAGCCGACCGCCAGCTCCGACTTGTTGCCCGGAGCCAGGACGATCTGGCCCTCCTGGTTGGACACGGCCATCAGCATCGTGCCGCGCAGGCGCGACTGGAGGTTCTCCTCGGCGAGGCCGGTGAGCCCGAGCGACCCCATGTACGCGTCGAACATCGGCTCGATCGGTACGGTGCGGAAGTTCAGCCCGGTCCGCCGGGCGAGCTCGGCCGCGTCGTCCCTGGAGTGGTCCGAGGAGTACTTCGACGGCATCGAGATGCCGTACACGTGCTGTGCACCCAGCGCGTCGCAGGCGATCGCCGCGACGAGCGCCGAGTCGATCCCGCCGGAGAGCCCGACCAGCACGCTGCTGAAGCCGTTCTTCGCCGCGTACGCCCGCAGGCCCACGACGAGCGCCGAGTACACCTCCTCGTCGGCGTCGAGGCGGTCGGCGTACCCACCGGTCAGCTCCGCCTCGTACGCCGGCAGCGGCTCCTCGGAGAGGACCACGTGGTCGATCCGCAGCCCGTCGTTCACCACGCCGGACGGCGCCTCGGGCGACGCGGCCGGCAGGTCGAGGTCCAGGATCACACTGCCCTCGGCGAACTGCGGGGCACGGGCGATCACTTCGCCGTCCTTGTCGACGACGATCGAGTCGCCGTCGAAGACCAGCTCGTCCTGACCGCCGATCATCGCGAGGTACGCGGTGGTGCAGCCCGCCTCCTGGGCCCGCTTGCGGACCAGTTCCAGCCGGGTGTCGTCCTTGTCCCGCTCGTACGGGGAGGCGTTGATCGACAGCAGCAGCCCGGCCCCGGCCGCGCGCGCGGCCGGCACCCGGCCGCCGTCCTGCCAGAGGTCCTCACAGATCGCGAGCGCCACATCGATGCCGTGCACCCGCACGACGGGCATCGAGTCGCCCGGCACGAAGTACCGGAACTCGTCGAAGACGCCGTAGTTGGGCAGGTGGTGCTTGGCGAAGTTCAGCGCGACCTGCCCGCGGTGCAGCACCGCGGCGGCGTTCCGGGGCGACCCGGCGGGCTGGCCGTAGCGGGCCGCCGCGGATTCGGAACGGTCGAGGTAGCCGACGACGACCGGGAGCTCCCCGAAGCCCTCCGCGTCCAGGCGGGCGGCGAGCGCGCGCAGCGCGTCCCGCGACGCCTCGACGAAGGATGACCGCAGGGCCAGGTCCTCGACGGGGTAACCGGTCAGCACCATCTCGGGGAACGCCACGAGATGGGCGCCCTGCTCGGCGGAGTGCCGGGTCCAGTGGAGGATCGACTCGGCGTTTGCGGCGAGATCGCCGACGGTCGAGTCGATCTGATTCAGTGCGAGGCGTAGTTGAGGCACGCCGCCCAGTGTAATCGTCTGACTGACACAATGTCCTGGCGGGCCGCGCGGAAATCCGTGCGGCCGCCGGGAGACCGGTCAGCGCAGGTAGCCGAGGACCGTCATCATGCCCGCCTCCGCGTGGTACAGGTTGTGGCAGTGGAGCATCCACAGACCCGGGTTGTCGGCGTCGAAGTCGACGGTCAGCGTGTGCCGGGGCAGCACGATCGCGGTGTCCTTACGGGCCCCGCGCGCGCCGCCGCCCAGGGAGAACGTGTGCCCGTGCAGATGGATGGGGTGCCACATCGCGGTCTGGTTGTGGAACTCCAGCCGGACCCGCTCCCCGGCCTTCACCGGGTGACGCTGGCCTGGGGCGTACGGCTTCCGGTCGAAGGCCCAGTCGTACGCCCTCATGGAACCGGTCAGCCTGAACCGCACCGTCCGGTCGGGCTCCCGGGCGGGCAGGGCCACGGACGCGTCGGGTGACAGCCGGTCGGCCGTCACCCGTTCGCCGTCCAGCTCCTTGGGCCGTACGGACGCACCGGGCGCCGCACCGCCACCGGTCCGCAGGACGGCCATCGCCGAGGCCTTCTTGCCCTCGGCGAGCGCGGTCAGCGGGAACACCCCGTCCTCGGCGGTCACCAGCACGTCGTACCGCTCGCCCATCCCCAGCAGCAGGGTGTCCGTCGTGGCGTGCCGGACCGGGAAGCCGTCGGTGTGCGTCACCGTCATGCGGTGGCCGCCGAGCGCGACGCGGAAGGCGGTGTCACCGCCCGCGTTGATGATCCGCAGCCGGATCCGGTCGCCCGGCCGTGCGGTGTAGACGGACGGGTCCTCGGCCGTACGGCCGTTGACCAGGTAGTACGGGTAGTCCACATTGCCGGCGTTGCCGCCCAGCAGCTCACTGGTGGCCCCCCTCAGCATCCGCGGCGGCCCGCCGTCGCCCTCTTCCGCCGCGGGCGCCGCCGGCATGGCGTGCCCGCTGTGGCCATGGCCCCCGGTGAGTTCGCGGAGCACCGCGTCGGGGGTGGAGCCGTCCACCCCGTCCACCCAGTCGTCCAGGACGACGACCCACTCCCTGTCGTACGCGAGGGGCTCCCGCGGGTCCTCCACGATCAAAGGCGCATAGAGCCCGCGGTCCAGCTGGACCCCCGAATGCGGGTGCAGCCAGTGCGTGCCGGGGCGGGGCACCGTGAACCGGTAGGTGAAGTCCGCGCCCGCCTCGATGGCCCGCTGGGTCAGCCCGGGCACCCCGTCCATGTCGTTGCGCAGGGAGAGTCCGTGTCCGTGCAGGGAAGTGGTCTGCGGCAGGTGGTTGGCGAGGGTGAGGGCGAGCGTGTCACCCGCGGTGACCCGGACCTCCTGCCCGGGGAGCGCGCCCCCGTACGCCCACGAGCTGACGGTGCGTCCGCCGCCCAGATCCAGCCGGGACGGGGTCGCGGTCAGGGTGACCTCGCGCAGGGGCCCGGCGCCCCGTCGCCGCTCGGCCGCGGCGACCTCCGGCCCGTCGGGGGAGACGTACCCCTCCGGGGCGGCGGGGCCGGAGGGGGCCGGGTGGCTCAGCGCGGAGGAGCGGTCAGCGGCCGCGCCGCGGCCGGCGTAGGCGGCGAGAAGTCCCGTACCGGCGAGGGCCAACGAAGAACTGAGTACGGCGCGGCGGGTGTGCTGAGCGGGCATGACGGAGTGCACCTCAAGGATGGGTCGGTGTGCTGAAGGGCGGGCCGGGGCGCCAGAACGCCTGTGTCCGCGGCGCCGGCAGACCCGCGAGGACGGCCGCCATGGGATCGGGCGGTGCGGCCTGCCCGGACCGGCCCGGCGGCGTCCGGAGGAAGCCGCGTGAGGATGTGCGGCTGTTCGGCGACCGCCATCATCGGGTCACACCTGGCGTTCCGGACATATCGGTCACGCTAACGCCGTCAGGCAGGCGAACGGTGGTGCACCGCCCCGTGCGCGGCGGGTGTCGGGCCACCACCGTTCGTACGGCGTACCGGCCCTTACGCCGGATGCCCGGGGGTTCCTCCGGCGCGCCGACGGGCGCGCGCGCCCCGGGCGAACCCCCGTCGGGGGCTCGGCCGGGGTACGCGAGCGCCTTCACCCGTTCGGGTGCGAGGCGGGGAGGAACAGTCCGCCGTCCGGCAGTCCTCAGGGCGCCTTCGCGGGCCGGGGCGCCGCCCCGCGGTCGGCCAGCATCCGGGCCATGGCGTCCAGCTCGGACCGCTGGCCCTCGACCATGCCCTGGGCCAGTCGCTTCTCGGCCTTCACGGTGCACAGCCGTGCGCAGCCGCGGGCCATGTCGACCCCGCCCTCGTGGTGGTCGGTCATCAGCTGGAGGTACAGGATCTCGGCCTGCTCGCCACTGGCCCGGCGGAGCTGTCCGAGCTCGGTACGGGTAGCCATCCCGGGCATGAGTGACCCGTCGTGTGCCTCGTACCCGCTGCCCATGCCCGGCATCCCGGCCATGTCGTGCCCCTCGTGCCCCTCGTGCCGCTCCGCCATCCAGGCCATCGGCTCCTGCCCGGCGGCCGCTTTCGGCAGCTCCCACAGGTCCAGCCAGCCGAGCAGCATGCCCCGCTGGTTGGCCTGTGTGTTGGCGATGTCGTACGCGAAACGGCGCACGTCCTCGTCATCGGTGCGGTCCCGGACGATGAAGGACATCTCCACCGCCTGCTGATGGTGGACGGCCATGTCGCGGGCGAACCCGGCGTCCGCGGAATCGGTCGCCGGGACCTGCGGTGCGGGGGCGGCCGCGTGGTGGTCCGTCCCGTCGTCCCGCGCGGAGGCGACCGTCGCCGCCCCCGCGCACAGCACCGCGAGCGCGACGGCGGAACCCGCCGCCCACCGGGCGCGCCGGGCGCGTGCGGTGACGGTCACGGAGCCTCCCGCCCGCCGGTGCACGCCGCACCCGGCTCGGGCGTCTGCGGGCCCTGTACGTACTTGGCGAAGAACTGCGCCACCCGGCGGTCATCGGCGCTGTCCACCGTGACCTGCTTGCCCCAGGCGCTCAGCATGAGGGTGCCGGCCTGGTCCTTGTACGGGCTCATCAGCGAGTACGGGGTCTTCGCGACCCGCTCGGCGAGCTTGTCCACATCGGCGGCCGAGGCCTTGTCGGTGTACGTCACCCACACCGAACCGTGCTCCAGCGCGTGCACGGCGTTCATGTCAGGGATCGCCGCTTTGTATACCTCGCCGTCGCAGTTCATCCAGACGGGACTGTGATCACCGCCGACCGGGGGCTTCATCGGGTACGAGACGGTCTCGGTGACGTGGTTGCGGGTCAGCTTCTTCGCGTCCCACGTCTTCTCGCCCTGGATCGGCCCGTCGGCCAGTTCCTTCTTCTCCGCCTCGGACTGCTCGGCGTTCTTGGCGTCCGCGGCCTTCCGGTCGGCCGTGGCCTCGGACCTGTCGACCAGCGTGTAGGCGCCGAAGGTGACGAGACCTGCGACGACGACGGCGCTGACGCTGATGACCAGCACCCGGGCGCGGCGGTCTCGCGCACGGTCGGCCTTGCGCATCTGCTCTATGCGGGTCCTGCGGTCGAAGCTCATGTCGTGGTCCTTCTGCGAAGGGGCGATGAGAAGACGGAACGGGTCGCGAACCGGTGCGCGCGGGGCCCTCGCGAGGCCGCCGCGCCCCGGACGCGCCATGGCCGACGATCGTAGTGGGTGGCCGAGTGCTCCAGCTCACGTCGTGTGCGTAATCTGGGTGAAATCCGGGGTCGTGATACTGGACTTCCCCCCTTACCCCGGGCGGTGGTGCACGGGCCGTCTGAACTGCAAGGATGTGGCTATGGACAAGCAGCAGGAATTCGTCCTCAGGACGCTTGAGGAGCGCGACATCCGGTTCGTACGGCTGTGGTTCACCGACGTGCTCGGTTACCTCAAGTCCGTGGCGGTGGCCCCCGCCGAGCTGGAACAGGCGTTTGACGAGGGAATCGGCTTCGACGGCTCCGCCATCGAGGGCTTCGCCCGGGTGTACGAGTCGGACATGATCGCCAAGCCGGACCCGGGCACGTTCCAGATCCTGCCCTGGCGCGCGGAGGCCCCGGGCACGGCCCGGATGTTCTGCGACATCCTGATGCCGGACGGCTCACCCTCCTTCGCCGACCCGCGCTACGTGCTCAAGCGCATCCTGGCCAAGACCTCCGACCTGGGCTTCACCTTCTACACCCACCCGGAGATCGAGTTCTTCCTGCTGAAGGACAAGCCGGTCGACGGCAGCCGCCCCACCCCCGCCGACAGCTCCGGCTACTTCGACCACACCCCGCAGAACGTCGGCATGGACTTCCGCCGCCAGGCGATCACCATGCTCGAATCCATGGGCATCTCGGTCGAGTTCAGCCACCACGAGGGCGCGCCCGGCCAGCAGGAGATCGACCTGCGGTACGCGGACGCGCTCTCCACCGCCGACAACATCATGACCTTCCGCCTGGTCATGAAGCAGGTCGCGCTGGAGCAGGGCGTGCAGGCGACCTTCATGCCGAAGCCGTTCTCGGAGTACCCCGGCTCGGGCATGCACACCCACCTCTCCCTCTTCGAGGGCGACCGCAACGCGTTCTACGAGTCCGGCGCCGAGTACCAGCTCTCCAAGGTCGGCCGCTCCTTCATCGCGGGCCTGCTCAAGCACGCCGCGGAGATCTCCGCCGTGACCAACCAGTGGGTCAACTCCTACAAGCGCATCTGGGGCGGCTCCTCCCGCGCCGCGGGCGCCGGCGGCGAAGCCCCCTCGTACATCTGCTGGGGCCACAACAACCGCTCCGCGCTGATCCGCGTCCCGATGTACAAGCCCGGCAAGACGGGATCCGCCCGCGTCGAGGTCCGCTCCATCGACTCCGGCGCCAACCCCTACCTGACGTACGCGGTGCTCCTGGCCGCGGGCCTCAAGGGCATCGAGGAGGGCTACGAACTCCCGGCCGGCGCCGACGACGACGTCTGGGCCCTGTCCGACGCGGAGCGCCGCGCCATGGGCATTGAGCCGCTGCCGCAGAACCTGGGCGAGGCGATCTCGCTGATGGAGAAGAGCGAACTGGTCGCCGAGACGCTCGGCGAGCACGTCTTCGACTTCTTCCTGCGCAACAAGAAGCAGGAGTGGGAGGAGTACCGCAGCGAGGTCACGGCCTTCGAGCTGAAGGCGCTGCTGCCGGTGCTGTAACCGCAGGTCAGCGCCGTTGAGGCGCTTGTGCGTGGCTTCGGGCCGACGGTTTCCCACCGTCGGCCCGAAGCTGCTTCAGGCGTCCTGGGCCGGCTGTGGGCCGTCCGGTGCCGCATCGACGGCTTCGTACACGCTGTCCACCGCCTTCCGGCCGTGCCGCTCCCGCGGAGGAGCGGAGTGCGGGAGAATCGTCGTCCCCTTGTTGCTGACTATTCGTCAGTTCCCTGCGATGCTGCGCGCCATGACGGACTCACCGGGAACGGAGAGGGGTGCGGGGGAGGCTTCCCGCAGTGGCCCGGATGTGCTGGCGCCGGCCCGGCTCGGGCCGCTGAGGCTGCGGAACCGGGTCATCAAGGCCGCGACGTTCGAAGGCGCCACCCCCGACGCGCTGGTCACCCAGGAGCTCATCGACTACCACCTGCGCCCTGCCGAGGGCGGCGTCGCCATGACCACCGTGGCCTACTGCGCGGTGGCGCCGGAGGGGCGCACCGAGCGGCGGCAGCTGTGGATGCGGCCCGAGGCGCTGCCCGGGCTGCGCAGGCTGGCCGATGCCGTGCACGGTACCGGCGCCGCCGTCTGCGCCCAGCTGGGTCATGCCGGTCCGGTGGCCGACGGCCGGTCCAACCAGCTGGCCTCCCTCGCCCCGATGGCGGGGTTCAACGCGCTGAGCATGCGCCGTAACAAGGCGGCCACCGCCGAGGACATCGACCGGGTCGTCAAGGCCCATGCCGAGGCCGCCCTCCTGGTGGCCGAGGCCGGATTCGACGCCGTCGAGATCCACCTCGGACACAACTACCTGGCCAGCGCCTTCCTCAGCCCCCGGCTGAACCGCCGGACCGACGCCTTCGGCGGCTCACTGCGCGCCCGCGCCGCCGTGGCACTGGGCATCACCCGCGCGGTGCGTGACGCGCTGGGGGACCGCCTCGCCATCACCGCCAAGCTGAACATGAAGGACGGCGTGCCCGGCGGACTCACCGTGGACGACGGCCTCCAGGTCGCGCGGTGGCTGGAGGAGGACGGCAGTGTCGACGCGCTCGAACTGACCGCGGGCAGTTCGCTGCTGAATCCCATGTACCTGTTCCGCGGCGGCGCCCCCGTCGCCGAGTTCGCGGCCAACTTCCCCCTCCCGCAGCGCCTGGCGATCCGGGCGGTGGGCCGCGGCGTGTTCCGTACGTATCCCTACCGCCCCCTGTACCTGCTCGAATCCGCCCGGCGGTTCCGCGCCGCGCTGGGGCTGCCGCTGATCCTCCTCGGCGGGGTCACCGACCGGGAGGGCATGGACCGGGCCATGGCGGAGGGCTTCGAGTTCGTCGCGATGGCCCGCGCGCTGCTGCGCGAGCCCGACCTGTTGCGACGTATCGGCCGGGACGCGGCCACCCGCTCGCAGTGCATCCACTGCAACCGCTGCATGCCCACCATCTACACGCGCACCCACTGCCCGCTGACCGGGGAACCGGACCGCTGAGCGGTTGCCCGGCCGGCGGGGGCCCGGCCGGAGGCTGCCCCCGGAAGGGCGCACCCTGGAGGCGTGGCAACGCGAGTCGTCCGATGGTGGACCCATGACGTCTGCTCCTGGGACAGCCCTCAGCGGACAGTGCTGTGGCCGAGCGACTGCCGGATCACCCGCACAGCTGAAGGAGTGGTGTAGCCATGCGCATCCTCTTGGTCGGAGCGGGAGGTGTGGGCACGGCGATCGCAAGGATCGCTGCCCGCCGCCCGTTCTTCGGGCGCATGGTGGTCGCCGACTTCGACCTGGGGCGGGCGGAGCGGGCCGTCGCGGCCCTGGGGGAGAGCGGCAGCCGCTTCAGCGCGGTCCGGCTGGACGCCTCGGACCGGTCGGCGGTGTCGGCGGCTCTCGCTGAGCACCGTTGCGACGTCCTGCTCAATGCCACCGATCCCCGCTTCGTGCTGCCGCTGTTCGAGACGGCTCTCGCCCACGGCGCGCACTACCTCGACATGGCCATGTCTCTGTCCCGGCCGCACCCGGCCCGTCCGTACGAGGAGTGCGGGGTCAAACTCGGGGACGCGCAGTTCGAACGGGCCGCGGAGTGGGAGGCCGCGGGGCGTCTCGCGCTCGTGGGCATGGGTGTGGAGCCGGGCATGTCCGATGTGTTCGCCCGGTACGCCTCCGACGAGCTCTTCGACGAGATCGAGGAGATCGGGATCCGGGACGGGGCGAACCTGACCGTGGACGGCTACGACTTCGCCCCGTCGTTCAGTATCTGGACGACCATCGAGGAGTGTCTGAACCCGCCGGTCGTCTACGAGCGGGAGCGGGGCTGGTACACCACGGCCCCCTTCAGCGAGCCGGAGGTCTTCGACTTCCCCGAAGGCATCGGTCCCGTGGAGTGCGTCAATGTGGAGCACGAGGAAGTGCTCCTCGTACCGCGATGGCTGAACGCCCGGCGGGTCACGTTCAAGTACGGACTGGGAGACGAGTTCATCGGGGTGCTCCACACACTCCACATGCTCGGGCTCGACCGGACCGACCCCGTGTCCGTGGCGAGTGACCTGGGGCGGGCCGCGGTATCGCCCCGTGACGTGGTCGCCGCCTGTCTGCCCGACCCGGCGGGCCTCGGGGAGCGGATGCACGGCAAGACGTGCGCGGGAACATGGGTGAAGGGCGTCAAGGACGGCCGGCCCCGCGAGGTCTACCTCTACCACGTCGTCGACAACCAGTGGTCGATGCGGGAGTACGGCTCCCAGGCCGTTGTCTGGCAGACCGCGATCAATCCCGTGGCCGCCCTCGAACTCGTCGCGAGTGGGGTGTGGAGCGGCAGCGGGGTGCTGGGGCCCGAAGCCATGCCGCCGCGCCCGTTCCTCGATCTGCTCACCGAGTACGGCGCTCCGTGGGCCATGCGCGAGCAGTGACCGGTGGCCCGTACATCCGCCCCACCGCGTGCACCGGTGCATGTGCTGACCCGGAACTGCCTCAATAGCATGTGAAAAGCACATTCCGCCCGATCCCCACCCGGCCCATGACCTAGCGAGGGCGCATGGCAGAGGACCTGATCGAACCAGCGCGGCCGGCGACTCTGAAGCCCGACGCGATCGGCTTCGTCGACGCGCTCGTCATCGGGCTGAACGCCACCTCCCCGGCCTACTCCGTGGCGGCCGTCATCGGTCCGATCGTCGCGCTCGTCGGCATCTACGCGCCCGGGGTGCTCTTCGCCTCGTTCGTGCCGATGCTCCTCATCGCCTCCGCCTTCTACTACCTGAACAAGGTCGACCAGGACTGCGGGACGACGTTCTCCTGGGTGACCCGCGCGATGGGGCCGTGGACGGGGTGGCTCGGCGGCTGGGCCATCACGATGACCGGGGTACTGGTGGTGGGGTCCCTGGCGGACGTCGCCGTCAGCTTCGGGCTGCTGGCCGTCGGCCTCGACAGCTGGGCCGACAACGCCTTCGTGCGCCAGCTGCTCACCGTGGTCCTGATCCTCGTGATGACGGGACTGTGCGTCATCGGCACCGAGCTCTCGGCCAAGGTGCAGAACGTGCTGATCCTCGCCCAGGTCGCCTTCCTCCTGGTCTTCGTGATCGTCGCGCTCTACCGCGTCTACGCGGGCACCACGTCGTTCGACTCCGTCCACCCGTCCGCCGCGTGGCTCAATCCGTTCGGGGCGGGCGGCGCGGCCCTCACCGGCGGGCTGCTGCTGGGCGTGTTCATCTACTGGGGCTGGGAGTCCGCCGTCAATCTCACCGAGGAGGTCGAGGACTCCGCGACCGCTCCCGGCAAGGCGGGCGTGTGGTCGACCGTCATCCTGCTGGTGACGTACCTGTCCGTCGGCTTCGCGGTCGTCGCGTTCGCCGGAACGGCGTATCTGGCGGAGAACGCCGACGAGGAGGAGTTCATCTTCGCCCTGCTCGCCCGGGAGGTCATGGGCGGCTGGGACTGGGTCGTGCTGCTCGCGGTCGCGACGTCCGCGCTCGCCTCGACCCAGACCACCATCATCCCGGCCTCCCGCACCGCGCTGTCGATGGCCCGCCGGCAAGCGCTGCCGGCGCACTTCGCTCACATCAGTCCGCGGTTCCGGACACCTGACGTGAGCACCTGGTGGGTGGCTGCCATCGCCATCGCCTGGTACCTCGTCGTCAACCAGATCAGCGAGAACGCCCTCTTCGACTCGCTGACGGCGCTGTCCCTGCTGATCGCCTTCTACTACGCGCTGACCGGTGTGGCGTGCGCGGTCTACTACCGCCACCATCTGACCGGGAGCGTACGGAGCTTCCTGCTCATCGGGTTCGGCCCGCTGGTCGGAGCGGGCCTGCTGACCTGGCTGCTCGTCCGGTCCGTCATCGACATGTCTGACCCCGCGAACTCGTACAGCGGCACCTCGTGGTTCGGTCTCGGGCCGCCGCTCGTCATCGGTATCGTCATCAGCCTGGTCGGTGTGGTGCTCATGGTGGCGTGGAGGCTGCGGTCGTCCCTCTTCTGGACCGAGCGCCGCGGTGTGGTCGATCCCGACCTCGTGCACGGCAAGGAGTCCTGACATGTCCGTGGTTCTCGGCTACGACGAGTCGCCCGGTGCCGCACGCGCCCTGCAGATCGCGATCGAGGTGGCCGCCGCCTACGACGAGCCGCTCGTCCTGGTGTACGGGGCGGCGCCGCCCGGCCCCACGGGCGAGGAGTACCGGGCGGCCTACGACGCCGTTCGCCAGGCCGGGCGCTCGGGCCTCGAACGTGCGCTCGCGGCCGCCGACGCGGCGGGCGTGCCGGCTTCCGTCGAGGTGATCGACCGCGTTCCGGCGCAGGCCCTGATCGAGGCCGCCGCACGTCATGGGGCCCGGGTCATCGTGGTGGGCAGCTGGGGGGAGAGTCCGATACGCGGAGCACTTCTCGGCTCCACCCCGCACAAGCTCCTGCACCTGTCGAGCGTGCCGGTGCTCTGTGTGCCGACGGAGGACTGAGCCCGTCAGCCGGGCGCTCCGGCCCTCCCTGCGGCCTCGCGCTCCCGCACTCAGGTGAAGCTCCGCCCCATCTCGTCCAGGATCTCGTCGATCACCTCGATGGGCTCCCGGGCCAGCTCCTCCTCGATCCACATCCGCATCGCGATCCGCAGCGAGGAGAGGAACGCCGCCGCGAGGACCACGGGGCGGGCCGGGTCCGTCGAGTGGGACGGGCGGGCGGCCACGGCCTCGGCCAAGTCACGTTCCATCGCCGCGTGGTTGGCCAGCTGGCGGGCCAGGAGGGAGGGGTGGTGCATGGCGAGGCGGGTGCGGACGGCCCATTCGCGCTCGGGGGGTGCGACGCGCTCGGCGAACTGTGTCGTCGCCGCCCGCAGCGCCGTCCAGGCGCCCTCCTCGGCGGGGCGTTCGCGCACCGCCCGGACGAGCTCCCTGATCTGCTGTTCCTCGCCGTGCAGAAGGGCGTCCTCCTTGCCGGCGAAGTAGTTGGAGAACGTCCTGCGGGAGATCCCGGCCGCGTCCGCCACGGCCTCCACCGTGAGCTGGTCGAAGCCGTGCCCGACGGTCAGCCGCAAGGCCGCTTCGTGCACGGCCTGCCGGGTGGCTTCCTTCTTGCGTTCCCGCAGTCCCACAGAGCGCTCCATGCGGGTCATTATCCGGGGCCGGAACGGCCGGACGGGGCACGGCAGCCCGGGCGGCGTGCGGTGAGGGAAGTGGACGGTTCCTGACGGGTATCCGACAATGGCCCTCCAGCGGCCGATTCCTCTTCGGCCGTGGACGGGGGACCACCGATGACAGAGATCTTCGTGCTGTTCGGACTGCTGTTCGTCACGATCGGCTTTCTGGTCGTGAAACTGCTGCTGAAGGAACGGCGTCGGCGTACGGAGAACTTCGAAGGCCGGCAGATCGAGCGTCACCACAGCGCGCAGATCCGCGACATCAGGGCGGCGAACACGTCGATCGCCGTCCACAACCGGCTCTTCGACGGGGGCAACGACCACGGGCCCAGGAAGCGCTGAGCCCGGACGGGACCGGACCGGCTCCCGGTTGCGGTAGTGTTTCGCATCCCCGTACGGGGCGTACCGAACGGTCCCCGCACGGGGACGGACCGAAGGAGGTGGGACCCATCACCGCTGTAGCAGGCTGGGTGCTCTCCTCACATGATCGCGTGGTCGGCCGGACATAACCGGCCGCGGAGCACCCCTCGGCATTTCCCGAAAGGCTCCGCTCCATGCCCGTCCTCCTGTCTTCGCTCGCTCTCTCCTCGCTCGTCACCACGCTGCGTTCCGCCGGCTGTGTCTTCGCCGAGGACGAGGCGGATCTGCTCGCCGCCACCGCCGCCGGCACCGACGACCTCGCCGCCATGGTGGAACGGCGGGTCGCCGGCCACCCCCTGGAACACGTCCTCGGCTGGGCCGAGTTCGGCGGCCTGCGCGTCGCCGTGGACCCCGGGGTCTTCGTGCCCCGCCGCCGCACCGAGTTCCTGATCCGCCAGGCGGCGGCACTGGCCCCGAGCCCGGCCGTCGTGGTCGACCTCTGCTGCGGTTCGGGCGCGCTCGGCACCGCGCTCGCCACCGCGCTGGACGGCGTCGAGCTCCACGCCACCGATGTCGAACCCGCCGCGGTGCGCTGCGCCCGGCGCAACGTCGGCCGCCTGGGCCGGGTCTACGAGGGAGACCTCTTCGCCCCCTTGCCCGGCTCCCTGCGCGGGCGGGTCGACGTGCTCCTCGCCAATGTGCCGTACGTACCGACGGACGATGTGGCCCTGCTGCCCGCCGAGGCGCGCGTCCATGAGCCGCTCGTCGCCCTCGACGGAGGCGGCGACGGCCTCGACGTCATGCGACGGGTGGCCGCCGAGGCGCCGCTGTGGCTGGCGCCGGGCGGCAGCCTGCTGGTCGAGGCCAGTGAGCGGCAGGCGGCACGGGCCGAGCAGGTCGTCGGCGGCAGCGGGCTCGTTCCGCGCGTGGTCACCTCCGACGAGCTGTACGCCACCGTCGTGATCGGGACCCTGCCGGCCGGCTGAGCGGATATCCCGCACGGGCCCGTTCAGGACATCGACTCAGGCGAAGTGCCACCGGGTCTGCGTGAACGGGTCACCCTTGCCGAAGCCGAACACCGTCCGCGGGGACACCGCGAAGACCTCGGCCCGGTTGTCCAGCGAGCCCACGAAAGCGCCGTCGGTCACGTCGAAGTGCCATTCCTCGCCGTACTTCGACTTCCACGCCTCCGCGAGCGCGGTCAGCCTGCCCTCGTCGGTCACCCGCTCCGCCCGGCCCTCGACCACCACGTCGAGCCCCTCCGACCAGGAATTGCACCCGGTCGTGAGGACGACCTCGACGTTGGCCGCCAGATTGCGGGCCTTGCGTTCCTCGGGGCCTGTGCAGAAGTGCAGCGCGCCCTGCCACCAGACCCCGATCAGCGGGGTGACATGGGGGCGGCCGTCCGGACGGACCGTGCTCAGCCAGTACAGCTCGGCCTCGGACAGCAGCCGCCGGGCGCCGGCCCAGGGGCTGGGCACCGCGCCGGGGCTGCTGTAGCGGGGGTCCAGCTCGGCGACTGGTTCGGATGCGGACATGGTCGGTCCTCCCGGTCGAGTCCTGAAAGCGATCCTGCCTCCCCAGTACGGACTGCGCACACGCCCCGCACTCATCGGTGCGGGACCGGACCGGCCGGCACAGGGGGCGTGGCGGGGCCGGGCACGCGTTCCCCCGAAGCTCCCGGCTTCGGAACAGGGCAGGCAGGTGCCCCCGCCGACAGCGTCGTCCTCACCATGTTCCCCGAGCCCCCGGCTTCGCGCTCGGTCAGGGAGGCCCTTGCGCCACGGCTCGGTCCTCCGCCCGGTCGCCGCCCGCACCCGGCCCCGCTCCCTCACCCACCCCCATGTGCCGGTCGGTCTAAGCTCGTAGAACTGGGTGGTGATCGGGCGGCGAGCAGGAGAGCGCGGAATGACGACGTTGCCGGGACGCAGGAGCAGTACGTTCACCCGACTGCTGCGACACGGTTTCACCGACCCGTCCGCCGCCGAGGCGCTGCTGGACCTGCCGGAACTGTCCTCCGTACGCTCCGACCCGGTCCTCCTCGACGCCCTCGGGGCCACCGCCGACCCCGATCTCGCGCTGCGCGGGGTCGTCCGGCTCGTCGAGGCCGAGGAGGCCGACGAGCGACAGATCCTGCTGGACACGCTCGTCACCGCCAAGCCCCTGCGGGACCGGCTCCTCGGCGTGCTCGGCGCGTCCGAGGCCCTCGGCGACCACCTGGCCCGGCACCCGCGCGACTGGCAGGCGCTCGTCACGTACGAGGCGGCCGATCTGCACCCCGGCGTTCCCGAGTTCGAGCACGAGCTGGCCGGGGCCGACGATCCGGACGCACTGCGCGTCGCCTACCGCAGGTGCCTGCTGTCGATAGCGGCCCGCGACGTGTGCGGCACGACGGACGTCGCCGAGACCGCCGCCGAACTGGCCGACCTGGCCACCGCCACGCTCCGGGCCGCGCTCGCCATCGCCCGTACGGCCGCGCCCGCCGACGCCGCGCTGTGCCGGCTCGCCGTCATCGCGATGGGCAAGTGCGGCGGGCACGAGCTGAACTACGTCTCCGACGTCGACGTCATCTTCGTGGCGGAGCCCGTCGACGGAGCCGAGGAGAGCGCGGCCATGCAGGCCGCCACCCGGCTGGCCGCGCACATGATGCGGGTCTGCGCCGACACGACCGTCGAGGGCACCATCTGGCCCGTCGACGCCAATCTCCGGCCGGAGGGCCGCAACGGGCCCCTCGTGCGCACGCTCAGCTCGCACCTCGCCTACTACCAGCGCTGGGCCAAGACCTGGGAGTTCCAGGCGCTCCTCAAGGCCCGGCCGGTGGCCGGAGACGCCGAGCTGGGCGCCGAGTACGTCGAGGCGGTCTCGCCGCTCGTCTGGCAGGCCGCCGACCGCGAGAACTTCGTGCCCGACGTGCAGAAGATGCGCCGCCGCGTCGTCGACACCATCCCCGCCGACCGGATCGACCGCGAGATCAAGCTCGGTCCCGGCGGCCTGCGGGACGTCGAGTTCGCCGTCCAGCTGCTCCAGCTCGTGCACGGCCGCAACGACCCCGCCCTGCGCAGCGGATCCACCCTGGAGGCGCTGCGCGCGCTCGCCGAGGGCGGCTACGTGGGGCGGGTGGACGCCTCCCAGCTGGACGACGCCTACCGCTTCCTGCGCGCCATGGAGCACCGCATCCAGCTCTACCGGCTGCGCCGCACGCATCTGGTCCCCGTGGACGAGCCCGACCTGCGGCGGCTCGGACGCTCCCTCGGCATGCGCACCGACCCCATCGCCGAGCTCAACCAGGCCTGGAAGCGGCACGCGTCCGTGGTGCGGCGGCTGCACGAGAAGCTGTTCTACCGGCCGCTGCTCGACGCCGTCGCCCAGCTCGCGCCCGGCGAGTCCCGGCTCAGCGCGAAGGCCGCCGCGCACCGCCTGGAAGCCCTCGGGTACGAGGACCCGGCGGCGGCCCTGCGGCACCTGGAGGCCCTGTCCTCCGGGGTGTCGCGCAAGGCCGCCATCCAGCGCACGCTGCTGCCGGTGCTGCTCGGCTGGTTCGCCGACTCCGCCGACCCGGACGCCGGGCTCCTCGGCTTCCGCAAGGTGTCCGACGCGCTCGGCAAGACCCCGTGGTACCTGCGGCTCCTACGGGACGAGGGCGCGGCCGCGGAGAACCTGGCCCGGGTCCTGTCGGCCGGCCGGCTCGCCCCCGACCTGCTGCTGCGGGCCCCCGAGGCCGTCGCGATCCTCGGTGACCCCCAGGGCCTGAAGCCCCGCAGCCGGAACCACCTGGAGCAGGAGGTGCTGGCCGCGGTGGGACGCGCGGAGGACGCGGAATCCGCGGTGGCGGTGGTGCGGGGGGTGCGGCGGCGCGAGCTGTTCCGTACGACGGCCGCCGACCTCATCGGCTCCTACGGCACCGAGGAGAGCCCGGCCGAACCCGACCCCGGGGCGCTCGTCGACCGGGTCGGCAGCGCCCTCACCGATCTGAACGCCGTCACGATCGCCGGGGCGCTGCGCGCCGCCGTCCGCGCGGAGTGGGGCGACACCCTGCCCACCCGGTTCGCGGTGATCGGCATGGGCCGCTTCGGCGGCCACGAGCTCGGGTACGGCTCCGACGCGGACGTCCTGTTCGTCCACGCGCCGCGCGAGGGCGTCGACGAGCAGGAGGCGAGCCGGGCCGCGAACCGGGTGGTCTCCGAGATGCGCCGGCTCCTCCAGCTGCCCACCGCGGACCCGCCGCTGCTCATCGACGCGGACCTGCGTCCCGAGGGCAAGAGCGGGCCGCTGGTGCGCACGCTGAAGTCGTACGAGGCGTACTACCGGCGCTGGTCGCTCGTCTGGGAGAGCCAGGCCCTGCTGCGGGCCCAGCCGCTCGCGGGCGACATCGACCTGGGCCGCGACTTCATCGAGCTCATCGACCCGCTGCGGTATCCGATGGAGGGGCTGGGGGAGGACGCGGTCCGGGAGATCCGGCGGCTGAAGGCCCGGATGGAGTCCGAGCGGCTGCCGCGCGGCGCGGACGCGACCCTGCACACCAAGCTGGGCCGGGGCGGGCTGAGCGACGTCGAATGGACGGTCCAACTGATGCAGATGCAGCACGGCTGGGTGGAGCCGGGGCTGCGCACCACCCGCACCAGGGAGGCGCTGGCCGCGGCGTGCGGAGCGGGCCTGATCCCCGTCGAGGACGCGCAGACGCTGGACGAGGCGTGGGTGCTGGCGACCCGGGTCCGCAACGCGGTGATGCTGGTGCGCGGGCGGCCGGGTGACACGTTCCCCTCCGGGCCGAGGGAGCTGACCGCGGTGGGGCGGTACCTGGGGTACGAGCCCGGTCATGTCGGGGACATGCTGGACGACTACCGGCGGATCACCCGGAGGGCTCGGGCGGTGGTGGAGGAGCGGTTCTACGGGGCGGCGTGAGGGGGCCCCTGGCGGGGCCGTTTCGGGGGTGACGGGGCGCGGCCGCCTGGCGGAGAGGAGGGGGCATGGTGCGGGTGCGGGTGCGGGCGCGTCGGGGTTTCGGGGCGCTGCCCCGTACCCCGCTCCTCAATCGCCGGAGGGGCTTGATTCTGCCCCGCTCCTCAGTCGCCGGAGGGGCTTGAGGAGCGCCGCTCCGCTTGGGCCCCCTGCTCGCTCAATCGCCGGAAGGGCGGGAGGTGGCCGGCCGGCGTTCGGCGGGGGCTTGGGGCTGTCGGCTCAGCGCGGCCAGGCGGGTGCGGGCGGCCGGTTTCGGGGGGATCAGTTTCGGCAGGTGGTGCGGCAGCGCTCCGTACCACGCGTACGACACCGCGTAACCGAAGGCCAGGCACGCCATGCCGCCCACCGCGTCCAGCCAGAAGTGGTTCGCGGTGGACACGATCACGATCAGCGTGACCATCGGGTAGAGCAGGCCCAGGATGCGCGCCCAGGGGGCGGACGCCAGGGCGAAGACGGTCAGGCCGCACCACAGTGACCATCCGATGTGCATGGAGGGCATCGCCGCGTACTGGTTCGACATCTGTTTGAAGTTGCCCGACGCCATCGAACCCCAGGTCTGGTGGACCATGACCGTGTCGATGAAGTGGCCGCCGTTCATCAGCCGGGGCGGGGCCAGCGGGTACAGGTAGTAGCCGAGCAGCGCCACCGCCGTGGTCGCGAACAGCGTCAGGCGGGCCGGCGCGTAGCGGCCGGGGTGGCGGCGGAACAACCAGACGAGCACGCCGATGGTGACGACGAAGTGCAGGGTCGCGTAGTAGTAGTTCATCGACACGATCAGCCATGTCACCGAGTTGACGGCGTGGTTGACCGACCGCTCCACGCCGATGCCCAGGAACCGCTCGACGGACCAGAGCCAGTCGGCGTTGGAGAGGGCCGCCGCCTTCTGTTCGGGGACGGCGTTGCGCACCAGCGAATAGAGCCAGTAACTGACGGCGATCAGAAGGATCTCGAACCAGATGCGCGGCCGCCGGGGCGACCGTGGGGCACGAAGTCCCGCGAGGCCCCGGTCGCGCAGTCTGCCGAACCGCGTCGCGTGGCCGTTCTGCCGCGTATTCGCCTCGGGAGCCGCCTCGTTCACGATGGGTGACGGGGTGGCCTCCGGACGGCCTTCCTGTGGTTTCACGCTCAATTCACCCATAGGCACAGAGTCTGCCAGATTCGCCCCCTCCGCCCGATGATCCTCCGGTCGAGAGCGGCCTGCACGTCCTGCGGGCTACGGACGCGCGTGGGACCCTGGGAGGGCCGGGGCGGTGCTGGCCGCGCCGGGGCCGGGGCCCGCGGCCGTCGAACCGCGTACGACCAGTTCCGGCATGAAGACGAACTCGCTGTGCGGGGCGGGTGTGCCGCCGATCTCCTCCAGGAGCGTGCGCACCGCGGCCTGGCCCATCGCCGTCACCGGCTGCCGGATCGTGGTCAGCGGCGGATCGGTGAACGCTATGAGCGGGGAGTCGTCGTAGCCGACCACCGAGAGGTCGCGCGGTACGTCCCGGGAAAGCCGGCGCGCGGCCCGGATCGCGCCGAGCGCCATCATGTCGCTCGCGCACACGACCGCCGTGCAGCCCCGCTCCATCAGCGCCGAGGCGGCCGCCTGGCCGCCCTCCAGCGTGTACAGGGAGTGCTGGATCAGCTCCTCCACCTCGTCCGCGGTCAGGTTCAACTGCTCCTGCATCGTGGCGTGGAAGCCCTCGATCTTGCGGAGTACGGGGACGAAGCGCTTCGGGCCGACCGCCAGCCCGATCCGGGTGTGGCCCAGCGACACCAGGTGCGTGACCGCGAGCCGCATGGCGGCCCGGTCGTCCGGTGAGATGAACGGGGCCTGCACCTTGGGGGAGAAGCCGTTGACCAGGACGAAGGGCACGCCCTGGGCGCGCAGTTGTTCGTAGCGCTGCATGTCGGCCGAGGTGTCGGCGTGCAGTCCGGAGACGAAGATGATGCCGGAGACGCCCCGGTCGACCAGCATCTCCGTGAGTTCGTCCTCGGTGGAGCCGCCGGGAGTCTGGGTCGCCAGCACCGGGGTGTAGCCCTGCCGCGTCAGCGCCTGGCCGATGACCTGGGCGAGCGCCGGGAAGATGGGGTTCTCCAGCTCGGGCGTGATCAGACCGACCAGGCCGGCGCTGCGCCGGCGCAGCCGGACGGGCCGTTCGTAGCCGAGGACGTCGAGCGCGGCGAGGACGGATTCGCGGGTGGTCGCGGCAACACCGGGCTTGCCGTTCAATACGCGGCTGACCGTCGCTTCGCTGACCCCCGCCTGAGTTGCGATATCGGCAAGCCGTGCGGTCATGGGACTGGACTGTACCGGGCGGGGGTCGGATTGCCCACCATGCGCAGGAATCGGGCGACAGCGCCCGCACGGGGTCGGTGAGGGTGGGCCGCGCACCCTGGCGGCAACATCTTGCAAGAGCTTGCGAGACGGGTTTGCGGCCTGCGGTCGGATCGTCGCACTGCGGAATCGGACGTGGTGGCCCGCTACTGCCAGGGGTCGAGCACTCCCGTCAAGAGGCTTGACGGCAACCGTGAGGACACGCGAATGTAACGATCGCCGAAGCTTGCAGAAATCTTCCGCAAACTCTTTCGGCCGTCTTTCATCCTTGTTACGTTCACGTCGACCCGGCGCCGCGACGGAGCGGTACGGCAGTTGAAGGAGTTCAGATGCGACGTGGCATA
Source organism: Streptomyces sp. NPDC005803 (assembly GCF_040630435.1). Classification (NCBI taxonomy): domain Bacteria; kingdom Bacillati; phylum Actinomycetota; class Actinomycetes; order Kitasatosporales; family Streptomycetaceae; genus Streptomyces; species Streptomyces sp. NPDC005803. The sequence goes on from NZ_JBEXXO010000026.1 coordinate 79,031, forward strand.
ACGGCCACCGCCCTGGTCGCGGCCCTGGCGCTCGCGGCGACCGCCTGCGGCAGCGATGACGACGGTTCCAAGGACACCGCCAAGGGCTCGGGCGAGCTCTCCGGCACCGTGACGTGGTGGGACACCTCCACCGCGGGCAGCGAGGACAAGGTCTTCAAGAAGATTGCCGAGGGCTTCGAGAAGCAGCACCCGAAGGTCGACGTCAAGTACGTCAACGTGCCTTTCGGTGAGGCTCAGAACAAGTTCAAGAACGCGGCCCAGTCCGGCTCCGGCGCCCCCGACGTGATCCGCTCCGAGGTCGCCTGGACTCCCGAGTTCGCGGACCTCGGTTACCTGGCCCCGCTGGACGGCACCACCGCCCTGGTGAAGCAGGACGACTTCCTGAAGCAGGCCGCGGCGTCCACCAAGTACGACGGCAAGACGTACGCGGTGCCGCAGGTCATCGACTCCATGGGCATCTTCTACAACAAGAAGATCTTCAAGGAGGCCGGCGTCGAGGTCCCGAAGTCGATCGACGAGCTGAAGACCGTCTCGAAGCAGATCAAGTCCAAGACCGGCAAGACCGGCTTCTACCTGCGCGGCGACGACGCGTACTGGTTCCTCTCCTTCCTGTACGGCGAGGGCGGCGACATGGTCGACGCCTCCAACAAGTCCGTCACCATCGACAACGCCGCCGGTGTCAAGGCGATGAAGGTCGTCAAGGACCTGGTCGACTCCGGGGCCGCGAAGACCGACGCGACGGACGGCTGGGAGAACATGCAGTCGTCCTTCAAGGACGGCGACGTCGCGATGATGATCAACGGCCCGTGGGCCGTCGCCGACACGTACGCCGGCAAGGAGTTCAAGGACAAGGCCAACCTGGGTGTCGCCCCGGTCCCGGCCGGCTCCGCCGCCCAGGGCGCCCCGCAGGGCGGTCACAACCTGGCCGTCTACGCCGGTTCCAAGAACCTCGACGCCTCCTACGCCTTCGTCGACTACATGACCTCCGTCAAGACGCAGGCCCAGGTCACCAAGGAGCTCAACCTCCTGCCGACCCGCACCTCCGCCTACGCCGAGGAGAGCGTCGTCGACAACGAGATCGTCGGCTTCTTCAAGCCGGTCGTCGAGAGCGCGGTCGAGCGTCCCTGGATCCCGGAGACCGGCAGCCTCTTCGCCCCGCTCGTCACCGAGTACACCAAGGTCCTCACCGGCCAGACCTCCCCGGAGAAGGCCGTCAAGACGACCGGCGACTCCTACCGCAAGCTCCTCAAGGGCTGGAAGTAACTCAGGAAGGCAGGCCGGCTGATGGCTGTCCACACCAGCCAGTCGGTGGCGAAGGCCGCGGGCGACGACGTCGCCCGCGGCCGGAGCCGCGGTACTGGTAACCCCCCGCCGCCGAGCAGGCTCCGGCGGGCTCTGTCGACGCACTGGTACGCCTGGACCATGGTCGCGCCCGTCGTGGTCGTGATCGGCGTGATCATCGGGTATCCGCTGGTCCGCGGCATCTACCTGTCGCTGACCGACGCCAACGAGCGCAACGTCGCACGGTCCATCGGTGTCAACCACATGCCCGCCACGTACGAGTTCTTGGGCCTGGACAACTACGCCGACGCGCTCACCGGTGACCAGTTCCTCGGCACGCTCGGGTGGACTCTGGTGTGGACGGTCTCCTGCGTGGCCATCACCTTCGCCCTCGGCATGGCCCTGGCGAACATCCTCAACCGCAGGATCGCCGGACGCTCCGCCTACCGGATGGCACTCATCCTGCCCTGGGCCATCCCCGGCTTCGTCTCCGTCTTCGCCTGGCGCTTCCTCTACAACGAGGACCGCGGGCTGCTCAACAAGATCCTCTCCGGCGGCGGCTTCGACGGCATCGCCTGGCTCGACGACCCCACCTGGGCGAAGGTCTCCGTGATCGCCGTCAACGTGTGGCTCGGCGTACCGTTCATGATGGTCGCCCTCCTCGGCGGCCTGCAGTCCATCCCCAGCGAGCACTACGAGGCCGCGGAGATGGACGGCGCCACCGCCTGGCAGCGCTTCCGCCACATCACGCTGCCCGGACTGCGCCCCGTCTCCACGACGGTGATCCTGCTCTCCACCATCTGGACCTTCAACATGTTCCCGGTGATCTTCCTGCTCACGCGCGGCGGACCCGGCGACGCCACCCAGATCCTGGTCACCCAGGCGTACAAGTTCTCCTTCGAGATCAGCCCGCGCGACTTCGCGCAGTCCTCCACGTGGGGCGTGCTGATCCTCGTGCTCCTGCTGCTCTTCGCCGCCGTGTACCGGCGAGTCCTCCGCACCCAGGGAGACGACTGGTGACCACCACCGCACCCACCCCCACCGCGCGGCACTCCGCGCCCAAGGTCCGGCTGCGCGGCGAGCGTTCACCGCTGGCCTCCACCGCACTGCACCTGACGCTGATCGTCGCGTCCGTGATCGCGGTCTTCCCCGTCCTCTGGGTCCTGCTCACCTCGCTGAAGCCCGCCGAGTTCGCGACCACCACGGACTTCTTCAAAGAGACGACCTTCGAGAACTACACGAACCTGCTCCAGAACACGAAGTTCCTGACCTGGTTCGGCAACTCGGTGGTCGTCGCGGGGCTCACCACGCTCCTCGGCGTGATCGTCTCCGCCTCCACCGGCTACGCCGTCAGCCGCTTCCGCTTCCCCGGCAAGCGCGGACTGATGTGGACGCTGCTGATCACCCAGATGTTCCCGGTCGCCGTCCTCATCGTGCCGATCTACAACATCATGGCGGGCATGGGGCTGCTGAATAAGCCGGCCGGTCTGGTCATCACCTACCTCACCATCTCGGTGCCGTTCTGCGCCTGGATGATGAAGGGCTTCTTCGACACCATCCCGCGCGAGATCGACGAGTCGGGCCAGGTCGACGGCCTCACCCCGTTCGGCACGTTCTGGCGGCTCATCCTGCCGCTGGCCAAGCCCGGCCTCGCCGTCACCGCTTTCTACTCCTTCATCACCGCGTGGGGCGAGGTGGCGTACGCCTCCGCCTTCATGGTCGGCGAGGACAACCTCACGCTCGCCGGCGGACTGCAGCTGTTCGTCAACCAGTACGGGGCCCAGTGGGGTCCGATGACCGCCGCGTCCGTGCTCATCGCGATACCCGCGGCCCTGGTCTTCCTGTTCGCGCAGAAGCACCTCGTCACCGGCATGTCCGCCGGAGCCGTCAAGGGCTGAGCGTCCGCGCCAGCACGGCCGTACGACCCGCACGCACCAGTCACGGTGGCGCCGGCATCCCGACCCGGTCCCGGCGCCACTCCCCACCCAGACACCCCAGGGACGACATGACCCAGCACCTCGCTGCCCCCTCCACCGGCACGTCCGACGAGGCCACGGGCCACCGCACCGGCTGGTGGCAGGACGCGGTGATCTACCAGGTGTATCCGCGCAGCTTCGCCGACGGCAACGGCGACGGCATGGGCGACCTCGCAGGCGTCACCGCCCGGCTCCCGTACCTCAGGGACCTCGGCGTCGACGCGGTGTGGCTCAGCCCCTTCTACGCCTCCCCGCAGGCCGACGCGGGCTACGACGTCGCCGACTACCGGGCCATCGACCCGATGTTCGGCACCCTGCTGGACGCCGACGCCCTGATCCGGGACGCCCACGACCTGGGCCTGCGCATCATCGTCGACCTGGTGCCCAACCACTCCTCCGACCAGCACGAGTGGTTCAAGCGCGCGCTCGCCGAGGGCCCCGGCTCCGCCCTGCGCGAGCGCTACCACTTCCGCCCCGGCAAGGGCGCCACCGGCGAACTCCCGCCCAACGACTGGGAGTCCATCTTCGGCGGGCCGGCCTGGACCCGGACCACCGACGCGGACGGCACGCCCGGCGAGTGGTACCTCCACCTCTTCGCACCCGAGCAGCCCGACTTCAACTGGGAACACCCCGCCGTCGCCGACGAGTTCCGCTCGATCCTGCGCTTCTGGCTCGACATGGGCGTCGACGGCTTCCGGGTCGACGTGGCACACGGCCTGGTCAAGGCCGAGGGGCTGCCGGACCTGGGCACGCACGACCAGCTGAAGCTGCTGGGCAACGATGTCATGCCGTTCTTCGACCAGGACGGTGTGCACGAGATCTACCGCAGCTGGCGCACCATCCTCGACGAGTACCCCGACACCATGGTGGCCGAGGGGCGTTCGTCGGAAGGGCGGCGGCGGGCGACGGGCGGGCGGATCGCCGTCGCGGAGGCGTGGACCCCGACCGTCGAGCGCACCGCCAACTACGTGCGCCCCGACGAGATGCACCAGGCGTTCAACTTCCAGTACCTGGCGACCGCCTGGGACGCGGCCGAGCTGCGTACCGTCATCGACACCTCGCTGAACGCCATGCGCCCGGTCGGCGCCCCCACCACCTGGGTGCTTTCCAACCACGACGTCACCCGGCACGCCACCCGCTTCGCCAACCCGGCCGGCCTCGGCACCCAGATCCGCACCGCGGGCGACCGCGAGCTGGGCCTGCGCCGGGCCCGCGCGGCCAGCCTGCTGATGCTGGCGCTCCCCGGCTCCGCCTACGTCTACCAGGGCGAGGAGCTCGGCCTGCCCGACGTCACCGACCTGCCCGACGAGGCCCGCCAGGACCCGTCGTTCTTCCGGGCCGAGGGCCAGGACGGCTTCCGTGACGGCTGCCGGGTGCCGATCCCGTGGACCCGCGAGGGCAGCAGCTACGGCTTCGGCGCGGGCGGCAGCTGGCTCCCGCAGCCCGCAGGCTGGGGCGAGCTGAGCATCGAGGCCCAGGCCGGCGTAGCCGGCTCGACCCTGGAGCTGTACCGGGCCGCGATCGCCGCCCGCCGGGTGCACCCGGGGCTCGGCGCCGGAACCGCGGTGGAGTGGCTGGACGCCCCCGAGGGCGTGCTGGTCTTCGCCCGCCCCGGCTTCGTCTGCACCGTGAACACGACGAGTGCCCCGGTCCGCGTCCCCGTACGCGGCACCGTCCTGCTGTCCAGCGCCCCGGTCCACGCCGACGGCGCCGAGATCGAGCTGCCGGCGGACACCACGGTGTGGTGGACGGTGTGAGTGTTCCCCTGCCGCGGGGCCCCGGCACGGGCGGCGCGCTGAGGCTGTCGGACATCGCCGGCCAGGCGTCCGTCAGCGAGGCGACCGTCAGTCGGGTGCTCAACGGCAAGCCGGGCGTCGCGGACACCACGCGTCAGCGGGTGCTCGCGGCGCTCGACATCCTCGGCTACGAACGTCCCGTACGGCTGCGGCAGCGCAGCGCCGGGCTGATCGGACTGGTGACGCCCGAGCTCACCAACCCGATCTTCCCGGCGTTCGCGCAGTCCGTGGAGCAGGTCCTGGCCGGTCACGGCTACACCCCGGTGCTCTGCACCCAGCTGCCCGGCGGCGCCACCGAGGACGAGCTCGTCGAGCAACTCGTCGAACGGGGCGTCGGCGGCATCGTGTTCCTCTCCGGACTGCACGCCGACACCTCGGCCGACCCGGCGCGCTACGCCGCACTGACCGACCGCGGCGTGCCGTTCGTGCTGATCAACGGCTACAACGAGCGCATCAGCGCCCCGTTCGTCTCGCCCGACGACACCGCCGCCGTGCGGATGGCCGTCGGGCACCTCGCCGAACTCGGCCACCGCCGGGTCGGTCTGGCCATCGGACCGCAGCGCTATGTGCCCTCCCGCCGCAAGCGGGACGGCTTCGTGGACGCCGCGGTCTCCTTGCTGGGCCTCGGCCGCGACGACGCCGAGAACCTGGTCTGCTCCACGCTGTTCAGCGTCGAGGGCGGTCAGGTGGCGGCCGGCGCGCTGCTGGACCAGGGGTGCACGGGCATCGTCTGCGGCAGCGACCTGATGGCGCTGGGCGTGGTGCGGGCCGCCCGGGACCGCGGACTCGACGTCCCGCGTGACGTGTCCGTGGTGGGCTTCGACGACTCGCAGCTCATCGCGTTCACCGACCCGCCGCTGACCACGGTGCGCCAGCCCGTCCAGGCGATGGCGGCGGCCGCGGTGGGCGCGCTGCTGGAGGAGATCGGCGGAAGTCCGGTCCAGCGCACGGAGTACGTCTTCCAGCCGGAGCTGGTGGTACGGGGGTCCACGGCGGCGCTCCGCAGCGCCTGAGGCGCCGTGCGGGGTGAGTGAAAGGCCGGCCGGAGGGGGGCCGGCCTTTTCGCGTACCGGATGCGGGGCGGCGCTCCGTCCGGGCGGGCGCTCCGTCCCGGTCAGCTGAAGGGCGCGGGCAGCAGCCGGACTCAGCCCGGACGACGTGACGGTCACGAGGCTGCCCTCGGCGCCCGCCTTCGTGCGGCACGACTCGGGCTCACCGATCGTGCGACGGGGGGGCGTCGGGCTGGGGTAGCCGCCGCGGACCCGGTGTGCCGGGCCGGGCGGAGCGTCCTGCAGCGCGGCTTCTGGCGCTGATCGCGGCTCAGGGGTGACACGCACAGGAGAGGCCCCGGGGCCGGCCCAGGGTGGGCCGGCGGGGAAGCGGCCTCGGGGCCTTTCCGGTGGTGTGACCGGCCCGGCCGGCCGGGCGCGTGAGGCCCCCGGTCACGGGGACCCCCGGCCGACCGGACCGGAGTCGGGAGAAACGTAACAGCGCTGCAATGTCTTGCGTAAGGCCTTGCAGGAAGAAATCTCCAGTATTTCGCGGAAGTGAGCAGCCGATGTCCAAAGGGTTGACCGGAACCTGACGGACTCGTACGGTCTCCCCGCGGCAAGGTTTGCATTCTTGCAGCAAGAAGATTCAGGAGCCTTGAGGGCAGGGCGCGTTGCCGTATGAGGCTGCACCGTCACCCGCATTTCCCCCACCGCAGGAGGAAAAATGGCCAGCAGACCCCTGTCTGCCGCGCTCGCCCTCGTAGCGGGCGCCGCCGCCCTCGTGGTCCCCGCCACGAACGCGCAGGCCTCCGCCCCGGGCGCCAAGGACGTCACCGCCGTCCTCTTCGAGTGGAAATTCGACTCCGTCGCCAAGGCGTGTACGGATTCCCTCGGCCCGGCCGGCTACGGCTACGTACAGGTCTCGCCGCCCCAGGAGCACATCCAGGGCGGACAGTGGTGGACCTCGTACCAGCCGGTCAGCTACAAGATCGCCGGACGGCTCGGCGACCGCACCTCGTTCGCCCGCATGGTCAGCACCTGCCACAGCGCGGGCGTCAAGGTCGTGGCCGACTCGGTCATCAACCACATGTCGTCGGGTTCCGGCACGGGCACGGGCGGGTCCTCGTACAGCAAGTACGACTACCCGGGCCTCTACTCGGTCAACGACATGAACGACTGTCAGTCGAACATCAGCAACTACGGCGACCGCGCCAACGTCCAGAACTGCGAACTCGTGGGCCTGGCCGACCTGGACACCGGTGAGGACTACGTCCGCGGCAAGATCGCCGGCTATCTGAACGACCTGCTGTCGCTCGGCGTCGACGGATTCCGCATCGACGCGGCCAAGCACATGCCCGCCGGCGATCTCGCCAACATCAAGTCGCGGCTGAGCAACCCCGGCGTCTACTGGAAGCAGGAGGCGATCTACGGCGGCGGTGAGGCCGTCTCGCCCGACGAGTACGCCGGCACCGGCGATGTCCAGGAGTTCCGCTACGCCCGCAGTCTCAAGCAGGTCTTCTCCAACGAGAACCTCGCCAACCTGAAGAACTTCGGCGAGGGCTGGGGCTTCATGTCCTCCTCGAAGGCCGCGGTGTTCGTCGACAACCACGACACCGAGCGCAACGGGGAGACGCTGAACTACAAGAGCGGCGCGAACTACACGCTGGCCAACGTGTTCATGCTGGCCTGGCCCTACGGCTCGCCGGACGTCCACTCCGGCTACGAGTGGTCCGACAAGGACGCCGGTCCGCCGAGCGGCGGCACCGTGAACGCCTGCTTCAGCGACGGCTGGAAGTGCCAGCACGCCTGGCGCGAGATCTCCTCCATGGTCGGCTTCCGCAACACCGCGCGCGGCGAGTCGGTCACCAACTGGTGGGACAACGGCGGCGACCAGATCGCCTTCGGCCGCGGCTCCAAGGCGTACGTCGCGATCAACCACGAGGGCTCGTCGCTGACGCGTACGTTCCAGACCTCGCTGCCCGCCGGCGACTACTGCGACATCCAGTCCGGCAAGGGCGTCACGGTCAACGGCTCCGGCCAGTTCACCGCCACGCTCGGCGCCGACACGGCGCTCGCCCTCCAGACGGGCGCCCGTACCTGCGCCGGCGGCGGCACCCCGACGGACCCGGCCGACCCCGGCACGGGCACGTCCGGCGCCTCCTTCGGCGTCAACGCCACCACCCAGCTCGGTCAGAACATCTACGTCACCGGCAACCAGCCCGCCCTCGGCAACTGGAACACCGGCAGCGCGCTGAAGCTGGACCCGGCCGCGTACCCCGTCTGGAAGCTCGACGTGAGCCTGCCCGCCGGGACGTCGTTCGAGTACAAGTACCTCCGCAAGGACGCGAGCGGCAACGTCACCTGGGAGAGCGGTGCCAACCGCACGGCCACGGTGCCGGCCTCCGGCAAGGTCACCCTGACCGCCGACGTCTGGCGCAACTGACCCCTTCCGCCCGCCTCACCCGCCCCATCCGCCGGACGGGCCCCACCGGCCCGTCCGGCCCCGCACCACCCGTACCCCTTCGAGGAGAACCCGAGTGAACCGTCCGTCCCTGCGGGTGTCCGCGCGAAGAGCGGCGCCCGCCGTCGTCGCGGCCGCCCTGTGCGCGGCCCTCGTGCCCGCGCTGCCCGCCGCCGCGGCCAGGCCGCCCGCCGCGCCGTCGGACGCCAAGCTGGCGGCCCAGCCCGCCCGCCACGACCTGACCCGTGAGCAGTTCTACTTCGTCATGCCCGACCGGTTCGCCAACGGCGACACCGGAAACGACCGGGGCGGGCTGACCGGGTCACGGCTGGAGACCGGGTACGACCCCACCGACAAGGGGTTCTACCAGGGCGGCGACCTCAAGGGGCTCACCGGCCGGCTCGACTACATCAAGGGGCTCGGCACCACCGCCATCTGGCTCGCGCCGATCTTCAAGAACCGGCCCGTCCAGGGCACCGGCAAGGACGCCTCGGCCGGCTACCACGGTTACTGGATCACCGACTTCACCCAGGTCGACCCGCACTTCGGCACCAACGCCGACCTGACGAAGCTGATCGCCCAGGCCCACCGCAAGGGCATGAAGGTCTTCTTCGACGTCATCACCAACCACACCGCCGACACCGTCGACTACGCCGAGAAGACCTACGGCTACAAGCCCAAGGGCGCCTACCCGTACCTCGACCGCGACGGCCGCCCGTTCGACGACGCCGCGGGCATGGCGAAGGTGGACGCCGACTCCTTCCCGTACAAGCCGGTCACCACCGGCGGCAAGACGCCGTCCTGGCTCAACGACCCGACGATGTACCACAACCGCGGCGACTCGACCTACGCCGGCGAGTCCACCACGTACGGCGACTTCTCCGGGCTCGACGACCTGTGGACCGAGCGGCCCGAGGTCGTCTCCGGCATGGAGAAGATCTACGAGAAGTGGGTCCGCGACTTCGACATAGACGGCTTCCGGATCGACACCGTCAAACACGTCGACCTGGACTTCTGGACCCAGTGGGCGACCGCGCTCGACACGTACGCGGCCGAGCACGGCCGCAAGGACTTCTTCATGTTCGGCGAGGTCTACTCCGCCGACACCGCGATCACCTCGCCCTACGTCACCCAGGGGCGCCTCGACGCGACGCTCGACTTCCCCTTCCAGGAAGCGGCCCGCCAGTACGCCTCGCAAGGCGCGCCCGCCGCGAAGCTCGCCGCCGTCTTCGGCGACGACTACCGGTACACCACCGACAAGGCCAACGCCTACGAGCAGGTGACCTTCCTCGGCAACCACGACATGGGCCGCATCGGGACCTTCCTGAAGCAGGACAACCCGAAGGCCGATGACGCGGAGCTGGTCAAGCGCGCCGGGCTCGCCAACGAGCTGATGTTCCTCAGCCGCGGGAACCCCGTCGTCTACTACGGCGACGAGCAGGGCTTCACGGGCGCCGGCGGCGACAAGGACGCCCGGCAGACCATGTTCGCCTCGAAGACCGCGGACTACCTCGACGACGACGAGCTGGGCACCGACCGCACGCACGCCGTCGACGCGTACGACACGAGTCACCCGCTCTACCGGTCCATCGCCGCGCTCTCCGAGCTGACCGCGAAGAACCCGGCGCTGCGCGACGGCGTCCAGACCGAGCGGTACGCCGAGGGCTCCGTCTACGCCTTCTCCCGCACGGACCCCGAGCGCGGCACCGAGTACGTCGTCGCCACCAACAACGGGACCGAGGCGAAGACCGTCGAGCTGGCCACCGAGTCCGCCGGTATGGACTTCCGTACGCTGTACGGCGGTTTTGGCACGGCCCGCAGCGGCGCCGACAAGAAGATCACCGTCACCGTCCCGGCGCTGTCCAGCACCGTGCTGCGCGCCGCGAAGCCGCTCGGCGCCCCCGCGGCCGAGCCCTCGATCGCGCTGAAGGCACCCGCCGCAGGCGCCACCGGCACCGTCGAGCTCACCGCCGACGTCGACGGCGGTTCCCTCAACCGGGTCGTCTTCGCGGCCCAGACCGGCAACGGCAAGTGGACCACCCTCGGCACCGCCGACCACGCCCCGTACAAGGTCACCCAGACCATCAGCGACACGACAGCCGCCGGGACACCGCTGCGCTACAAGGCCGTGGTCGTCGACCGCGCCGGGCACACCGCGAGCGCGCTCGCCACGTCGGCCGCCGGCCAGGCGCCGGCCCCGGCGAAGCCCGTCGCCGTCGAACGCGACTACGCCGTCGTCCACTACAAGCGCGCCGACGGCGACTACGACGGCTGGCAGGCCCGCTCCGGCGACACCACCGCCGCCTTCGCCGGCCGGGACGCCTACGGCGCCTTCGCCTGGATCAAGGTGCCCGAGGGCGCCTCCGCCGTCCCGTACACCGTCGAGAAGGCCGGCACGGCCGACGGCGCCGAGCGCACCGTCGACCTCGCGCGGACCGGACAGGTCTGGATCGAGCAGGGCAAGGACGGCCAGGCCGACACCGCCCCCGACGGCGCCTACCCGGCGCCGGACACCACCAAGGCCGTGCTGCACTACTACCGGGCCGACGGCGACTACGACGGCTGGGGCCTGCACACCTGGACCGGCGCCAAGGAACCCACCGACTGGTCCAAGCCGCTGCAGCCGGTGAAGAAGGACGCCTCGGGCCTCACCTTCGAGGTCCCGCTCGCCGACGGGGCCACCGCGCTCAGCTACATCCTGCACCGCGGCGACGAGAAGGACCTGCCCAGCGACCAGTCGCTCGACCTCGCCACCTACGGCCACGAGGTCTGGATGCTCGGCGGCACGTCCGGCTACCTGCTCCCGCAGACCGGCGGTGTCCCCACCCCCGACCTCACCAAGGCCGAGGCGCAGTGGATCGACTCCGACACCGTCGTCTGGAAGGTGAAGGCCACCGGCGCCACCAGCCAGCAGCTCGTCTACGCACCGAACGGCGGCATCTCCGTCGTCGACGGCGCCCTGAGCGACGAGGGCCGGTGGCTGCGGCTCAGCCCGTCCGCGCTGACCGACGCGCAGAAGGCGAAGTACCCGCACCTGAGGGACTACCCGGCGTTCACCGTCGACGCCCGTGACCGGGGCCGGGTCCGCGAGGCCCTGCGCGGCCAGCTGATCGCCACCCAGCGCGCCGCCAACGGCGCCCTGCTCGCCGCCACCGGCGTCCAGAGCGCCGGCGTGCTCGACGACCTCTACGGGACGAAGGCGAGCAGCGCCTCGCTCGGCCCGGTGTTCCACCACGGCCGCCCCACGCTGTCCGTCTGGGCGCCCACCGCCCGTACCGTCTCGCTCGAACTCGACGGGAAGACCGTCCCGATGCGGCGCGACGACCGCACCGGCGTCTGGTCCGTCACCGGGAAGCGGAGCTGGAACGGCAAGCCCTACCGGTACGTCGTGAACGTCTGGGCGCCCACCGTCCAAAAGCTCGTCACCAACAAGGTCACCGACCCCTACTCCACCGCCCTGACCACCGACTCCGCCCGCAGCCTCGTGGTCGACCTCGACGACCGCACCCTCGCGCCCAAGGGCTGGAGCACGCTCGCCAAGCCCGCGGCCGTGCCGCTGCGCGACGCCCAGATCCAGGAACTCCAGATCCGCGACTTCTCGATCGCGGACCCCACGTCCAAGCACCCCGGTGAGTACCTCGCCTTCACCGACACCCGCTCCGACGGGATGAAGCACCTCAGGGAACTCGCCGGCGCCGGCACCGACTACGTCCACCTGCTGCCCGCCTTCGACATCGGCACCATCCCCGAGAAGAAGCCGGACCAGCAGAAGCCGGCCTGCGACCTGTCCGTCTACGCCCCCGACTCCGAGGAGCAGCAGGCCTGCGTGGCGAAAGCCGCCGCGAAGGACGCCTTCAACTGGGGCTACGACCCGCTGCACTACACCGTCCCGGAGGGCGGTTACGCCTCCGACCCCGACGGCACGAAGCGCACGGTCGAGTTCCGGCAGATGGTGCAGGGTCTGAGCGGCGCCGGTCTGCGGACCGTCATGGACGTCGTCTACAACCACACCGTCGCCTCCGGCCAGGACGACAAGTCCGTGCTCGACCGGATCGTGCCCGGCTACTACCAGCGGCTCCTGGAGGACGGCACCGTCGCCACCTCCACCTGCTGCGCCAACACCGCGCCCGAGAACACGATGATGGGCAAGCTCGTCGTGGACTCGATCGTCACCTGGGCGAAGGAGTACAAGGTCGACGGCTTCCGCTTCGACCTCATGGGCCACCACCCCAAGGCCAACATCCTGGCGGTCCGCAAGGCGCTCGACGCCCTGACGATCGCCAAGGACGGCGTCGACGGGAAGAAGATCATCCTGTACGGGGAGGGCTGGAACTTCGGCGAGATCGCCGACGACGCCCGCTTCGTCCAGGCCACCCAGAAGAACATGGCGGGCACCGGCATCGCCACCTTCTCCGACCGGGCCCGCGACGCCGTGCGCGGCGGCAGCCCCTTCGACGAGGACCCCGGCGTGCAGGGCTTCGCGACCGGCCTCTACACCGACCCCAACACCTCCGCCCACAACGGCACCGAAGCCGAGCAGAAGGCCCGGCTGCTCCACTACCAGGACCTGATCAAGGTCGGACTCACCGGCAACCTCGCCGACTACACGTTCACCGACACCTCCGGCGCCACCGTCAAGGGCTCGGGCGTCGACTACAACGGAGCCCCGGCCGGATACGCCGCCGCCCCCGGTGACGCGCTGGCCTACTCCGACGCCCACGACAACGAGACGCTGTACGACGCCCTCGCCTTCAAGCTCCCGGCGGGCACCTCGGCAGCCGACCGGGCCCGCATGCAGGTCCTGGCCATGGCGACGGCCACCCTCTCGCAGGGCCCCTCGCTCTCCCAGGCCGGCACCGACCTGCTGCGCTCCAAGTCGCTGGACCGCAACTCCTTCGACAGCGGCGACTGGTTCAACGCGCTGCACTGGGACTGCCGCGCGGGCAACGGCTTCGGCCGCGGACTGCCGCCCGCCGCGGACAACAAGGCAAAGTGGTCCTACGCCAAGCCGTTGCTGACCAACGCGGCGATCAGCCCCGGCTGCGCACAGATCGACGGCGCCTCGGCCGCGTACCGGAACCTGCTCACCATCCGCGCCACGGAGAAGGACTTCGACCTCTCCACCGCCGCACAGGTGCAGTCCACGCTGTCCTTCCCGCTCTCCGGCAAGGACGAGACCCCCGGCGTGATCACCATGCGGCTCGGCAAGCTGGTGGTCGTCCTCAACGCGGCGCCCGGCGCCACCACCCAGAAGGTCGCCGCCCTGGCCGGCAAGGACTACGCCCTGCACCCGGTCCAGGCTGCGGGCGCGGATCTTACCGTCAAGAGGTCGACGTACGAGAGGAGTTCGGGAAGTTTCACCGTCCCGGGGCGTACGGTGGCGGTGTTCTCGCTGCGCTGACCCGCATCGGGACTACCGTGAGGGCAGCCGCCGGGGAGAGCCGCAGCACCCCACTCCCGGGCGCGCCCTCACACTCCACCCGGCCGGTCCCGGCCCCCTTCCCGTACGGCGCCGGCGTCGATCGCCCGCCGGTGCCGTACGGGTCACAGGGGGCCGGGACCGGCCGCTCCACCTGGTCAGCGACGGTGACGATGGCGAGCAACATTCCCGAGGAGACCACGAGCTTCGTCGGACGGGAGACGGAACTCGACCGGATCGAACAGGCCCTCGCCACCGGCCGGCTGACCACCCTCACCGGCACCGGCGGGGTCGGCAAGACGCGGCTGGCGGTCCGCGCGGCCGGGCGCGCGGAGTCCGGATACCGCGACGGCGTCCGATGGGCCGACCTCGCCCCCCTCCACGACGACGAACTGCTCCTGGCCACCGTCTCCGACGCGGTCGGACTCAGCGACCACACCCTGCGGATGCCCACCGACGTGCTGTGCGAATGGCTCGCCGACAAACAGCTCCTGCTCGTCCTGGACTCCTGCGAACACCTGCGCCCCGCCTGCGCGCACCTCCTCGGCGAGATCCTCACCACCTCACCCGGACTCACCGTCCTCGCCACCAGCAGACAGCCCCTCGACATCAAGGGCGAGCAGACCGTCGACGTGGAGCCGCTGCCCGTCGACGGTACGGCCGACGCCGTCACCCTCTTCCGGGAGCGCGCGGCGGCCGCCGCCCCCGCCGCCCCCCTCGACGAGCCCGGCGCCGCCGCGGCCGCCGCCGAGATCTGCCGGCGCCTCGAAGGCATCCCCCTCGCCATCGAACTGGCCGCCGCGGCCGTCGGACGCCAGAGCGTCCAGGAGATCGCCGGCCGGCTCGGCTCCCGCCTCGACGTGTTCGCCGACGCCACGCTCCGGCCGCCGCGCCACCGCACCCTGCGCACCACCATCGGCTGGTCCCACGAACTGTGCACTCCGCTGGAGCGGCTGCTCTGGGCCCGGCTCGCCGTCCTGCGCGGCGACTTCGACGAGGAGACGGCCGCCACCGTCTGCGCCGGGGGACCGCTCACCGCGGACGCGGTCCCGGCGGCCCTGCACGCCCTCGTCGCCAAGTCGGTCGTCGCCCGCGACGGCGCACGCCACCGCATGCTGGACACCCTGCGCGAGTACGGCCGGATGTGGCTCGCCGAACTGGGCGAGGAACGCACGGCCGCCGACCGGCACGCCGCCTGCTTCCTCCAACTGGCCCGGGGCGCCCACGCGGGCTGGACCGGGGACGACCAGATCCTCTGGTACCACCGCATCGCCGAATCCCAGGCCGACCTGTGCGCGGCCCTCGACCACCTCCTCAGCCACGACCCGGCCGCCGCCCAGGAGATGGCCGGCCGGATCGGCTTCTTCTGGTGCTGCTGCGGCCACCTCGCCCAGAACCGGAGCTACGCCCAGCGCGCCCTGGACCACGGGCCGGCCGCCGGCCCCCACCGCACCCGCGTCCTGTGGGTGCTCGGCATCTGCGTCCTGCTCCAGGGCGACTACCCGGCCGCCGAGCGGATCGGTGAGGAGTGCGTACGGGCGGCGGCGGACGACGGGACCGACGAGGGCGTCCTCGCAGCCGCCTATCTGCGCGGCCTCACCCATCTGATGACCGGCGACCCGGCGAAGGGGCTGCGCGAGATCGACCGGATCCTGCGCACCACCGGGGCCGGCACCCCGCTCGAAACCGCCTACCGGCTGCGCTGCCACCTGATCACCGTCTTCGCCCTGACGGGCCTCGGCCGCCTCGACGAGGCGGCCGAGGCGGCCGTCGTCCTGCGCGCGGCCTGCGAGGCCAGGGACGAGTGCTGGACCCTGAGCTACGTCGACTACCAACTCGCCCTGATCGCACTGCTCCAGGGCCGCGCCGACGCGGCCGCCGCGCACGCCCGTGCCATGCTCGCGGGCAAACGCCGGCTCCGCGACAGCTTCGGCATCGCGCTCGGCCTGGACATCCTGGCCGCCGCGATCGCCGCCCAGGGCGAGGGCGCCCTCGCCGCCCGGGTGTACGGAACGGGGCAGGTCTACTGGCGGATGGTCGGACACCCCCAGCGCGGCACCCCGGAACTGGGGCCGCTGCGCGAGGCCTGCGAACGCCAGGCCCGCGCGGCCGTGGGCGACGCCGCCTACCGGCGCGCCTTCGAACGGGGCCGCTCCGACAGCGCGGAGGCGGGCCTGGCCCAGGCGCTCCACGGCGAACTGCTCACATAGTGATTCCCGCTTGTGCGCCTTCCCGTCCCGGGGGAAGGGTGGGGGCGACCGACGTCCGCGCTCATCGTCCCGCGCCCGCCAGGAGACCGCCATGCCGCAGATCACCGTCGACTACTCCGCCGAACTCGACGCCGCCTTCGACCGCACCGGCTTCGCGGGCGCACTGCACCCGCTGGTCGCCGAGACCGTCACCACCAAGATCGCCGCGTGCAAGACCCGCTTCCGCCGGGTCGAGGAGACCGTGGTGGCCGACGCGCCCGGCGGCGACGCGCTCGTGCACATCGACATCTCGCTGCTGGCCGGCCGCACCCCCGAGGTCAAGGCCCGGCTCACGGAGTCCGTACGCGATCTGCTGGCGGACCACATCCGGCCGGCGGACGGGCTGACCCTGCACCTCTCGGTCGAGGCGCGCGACCTCGACCCGTCCTACCGCAAGATCTGATCCCGCCGCGTCACGACAGCCGCTGCGGGGGCACGGCCGGCACGGCGGGCGCCAGCGAGGAGAGCCGCACCAGCAGATCTCCGAACGGCCCGTCCGCCGGCTCCTGCGCGAGGACCCGCAGCACCACACCCGCCATCTCCTCGTTGTACGCGGCGCTCACGGCGGCCAGCGCCGCGAAGTCGTGCACCAGCTGCACCTCCAGCTCCGCGCGCGGGATGCGCCGCCCGTCCAGCCAGATCAGGGCCGTCGACTCCGCGAGCGAGACCCAGGACCTGACCACCAGCTCCAGCCGGGCCGGCGGCTCCTGGACGCCCAGATGGGCCAGGATCTGCTCGCAGGCCGCCTGGCGCACCCCGTCGATCATCGCGTTCGCCGTCGAGGAACCCACCGCCGGGCCGCCCCGCATGAGGGCCGCGAACCCGGGGCCGTGCTCGTCGACGAAGTCGAAGAACCGCCCCATCACCCGCAACAGCCGCGCCCCCAACGGGCCTTCGTGCGGTTCCACGAACCGGGCCGCCAGCTCGTCGGCCGCCCGCCGCAGCGCCGCCTCGTACAGGGACTGCTTGCCCGGGAAGTAGTGGTAGACGAGCGGCCGGGAGATCCCCGCGGCGGCGGCGATCTCGTCGATCGACACCTCGTCCGGGGAGCGGTGACCGAACAACTCCAGCGCCACACCGATCAACTGCTGCCTGCGCTCCTCGACGCCCATCCTGCGCCGCACCCCGGTCGTCATGAGGAACAGGGTACCGACCGGTGATCCGGGGGGACGGACGGCCGCCCGGGCGGCGCGAGGTGATCGAAGGCCGGACCGGAGAGGACGAGGAAGGGCCGCCGTCGGATGTCCCGCGAGCCGGCCGGGCTTCAGGCGTTCCTGACCGCCTCGCCCACCCGCGCCGGCGAGGTCTGCCACGGGGCGCCGTGGCCCGGGAGCACCCAGGAGGCCTCCAGTGGGGCGATCCGGTCGAGGGAGGCCAGGGCTTCGGCCGGATCGTCCGTGAAGGGCGCCGGCTGGGGGCCCACGCGACCGGTCAGGACGTGCCGGGTGGTGAGGGCGTCGCCGACGAACACCGCGTCGGCGAGGGGGACATGGACCGCCACGCTGCCCGGTGAGTGGCCCGGCATGCCCACGATCACGGGCTTCCCGGGCAGCTCCAGGACGTCGCCGTCATGCATCTCGGTCACTTCGCCGACATAGCGGGTGCGCAGGATGTTCTTGCGGAGGCCGTACCCGAAGAACCGGAGCGCCGGCCCGAGGCGCATGGGTCCGGCCGCGGTCTTGGGCTTGTCCCCCGTGCGGGCGCGGGCCGCATCGGCGGCGTGCACGAACACCGGGACCCCGTGCGTGCTGCGCAGGCGTTCCGCGAAGCCGATGTGATCGGAGTCGCCATGGGTCAGGACCAGCCCTCGGATGTCGTCGGCGGACTTGCCCAGGGAACGGAGCTCGCGCTGCAGCTCCCGCCAGTGGCCGGGCAGGCCCGCGTCGATGAGCGTGATGCCTTCGGGGGTGTCGATGAGGTAGCAGTTCACCACATCGTTGCCGAGGCGGTGCAGGTGAGGTGCGAGCTTCATGGCTTCTCCTGAGGCGGGGCCGCGGAACGTTGATGGCTACGCTACTTAGCTATCATCACCGGAGGCAATAGTTCCGAGTACGGAAGGGTGGACGATGCCGACCCCTGAGAAGACCACACTCAGCAAGATCGTCACCGCAGGCCGCGAGCTCCTGGAGGCGGGCGGCGAGCGGGGACTGACGATGCAGAGCGTCGCCGAGCGCGTGGGAGTGCGAGCCCCGTCGCTGTACAAACACGTCAGCAACCGCGCCGCGTTGCTGACGGCCGTGGCCGAGGCCACCGTGGACGACCTGACCCTCCAGCTGGAGTCGACCGACGGCTCCCTCGGCGCAATGGCGCACTGCTACCGGCGATTCGCCAGGACCCTGCCCGAGGGGTTCCGGGTGATGCACTCGACGCACGCGCCACCGCACACCCTGGCCCGTGCGGCCGAGCCGGTGCTGCGCGCCTGCGGACGACTCGTCGGGGAGGACGAGGCGCTCGATGCCGCACGCCTGTGGACGGCCTGGGCCACCGGCTTCATCGAGATGGAGCTCAACGGCGCCTTCCGGCTCGGGGGCGACGTCGACCGCGCCTTCGCCTACGGCCTGGACGGCATTCAGCGCGCGCTGACGGGCGGTCGACCGTCAGCGAAGCGGGCCGGCCGGCGTGATGCCGAGGCCGCCCGCCCTGCGGGGACAGGGGCGTGAACCGCAGGCGGGGGCCCGTTCCCGGCAGCGTCGGCGCCCGTCGCCCGTCGCCCGGCGCCCGGTGAGCTCAGCCCAGTGCCCCGACCCGGCTGCCGTCCGCCAGCCGTCCGTACAGCCGTGCCCGGGCGCCCTCCGCGGCCGGCACCGCGAGCAGCCGTCCCCGCGCCCGGCCCCTCACCCCGCCGGACGTGGTCAGCGACGTGAACTGCGCGCTGCCCGCCGCGAGTACGTACCACCGGCCACCGTGCGACTTCCACAGGACGCCCGCCAGCACCCGTGGGGCGGGCGTCCCGCACTCCGGCGAGTCCTCGGCGCGTGCCGCGACCACCCCCGGCGGCCCGCTCCCCGGCGGCCGCCCGGACGGCGCCTGGAACTGGGCGAGGACCCTGCTCCCGGGACCCCGCCAGGTCTCGGCCCGGGTGCACACCCACCTGGCCGTGCCGTTCCCCTCGGGCAGCGACTGCGTCGCGTACGTCCATGAGTTCACCGCCCGCACCCCGTGCGAGCGCACGGCCCGCAGCAGACAGGCGGTCCGCGCCCAGCTCCCGTACTCCGCGCGCCCCGAGACGTCGTGCGGCCTCGCCGGAGGGCCCGAGGTCAGCCGGGCCGGGGCGAGCTCGCCGAGATCCGTCACCAGCCGGACCGCCGCGTCGTCGGCCAGTTCCACCGCGTACCAGGACCGGCAGCCGGGCGCGGTCGCCGGGCTGGTCAGCGGATCGGTCACCCCGTCGGGGGAGCGGTGCAGCGCGCGCGGCGGCCGGCCGGGCGCGAGCAGATCCCGCACCCGGACCTGGCGCACCCAGGGCGCCGTCAGATAGCGGACCACGTCCCCCGCCCGGCCCACGACCAGGGCGCCCGCCGACGTCACGTCCGCCCCGTCGACCCGCCCGAAGTCGAGCGCCGCCCCCTGCGACGGATCGGCGTCGCGGGGCTCCGCGTACCGCACGACACGCAGCCCGTCGTAGAACAGCACCACCGCCGACGCGCCCACCTCGCCCGCGTACAGCAGCTGCGCCGCCCCCATCGGCGGCCCCACCGGCGTCCCCGGCGTCGCCGACGTCCGCACACCGCCGCCCGGCCGCGCCCACACCCGCAGCGCCCGCCGCAGCAGCCGGGTGTCCTCGGTGCGGTCACCGCGGGTGGGCCAAGCGGTGAAGTCGGTGCGCGGCGAACCCCGCCAGAACACCGCCGGCACCCTTCGCAACGCCCCCGGGTCCAACGCCTCTTCGGCGGCCGGGCTGCGCGCGTACAGGGGCGCGGACAGGGGGCCGCGGCCCCGGCCCTCGCCCGGCGGGCCCAGCAGCGCCCCGCACACGAGCAGCGCGGCGAAGCCGGCCAGCGCCGCCCTGACGTACCTGCGGCGACGCGGCAGATCCGGCGGCCGGGCCTGGAGCGAACAGGGGTCGAACTCGGGCGATGCCAGCAACGCGTAGGGAACCGACACCCCCTGGGACACGCCGTCCGCCTCCATCAGTGCCGCATGCGGATCGGCCACCCCCGCATCGGCCAGCACCCGCCGGACCTCACCGTCCGTCAGCCGCTCCAGACCGCGCAGGACGAACGCCGCCCGTGCCGCACCGCTGACCGCCGACAGCCGCTGGTCCAGAGCCAGTTCGTCCGTACCCCCGGCATGCGGGAAGAGCCGCAGCCCCCAGGTCAGCGGGAGGACGGGCGGGAACTGGGCACGGTGCGGCCGGCGCCGCAGAAGCAACGGCCGTCCCGCGGCCAGCGCGTCCCGCAGCACCCGCAGCCGGAGGGACGCGTAACCCGCATCGGCCGGCGCCGCGCGGCGGGGAGGGGGCGGCAGCGGCACGGCGCCGCCGTCCGGGGGCCCGGTCCGGCGCGCCGCCTGAAGAGACCGCTGGGCCAGCGCATGAGCCGTGAGGACGCGCCGGTCGCGGCGCAGCGAAGGCGGCAGGACGAGATATCCGAGCCGGGCCAGCCGCGGGTAGTGCTCGACGAGCGCGGCCTCCGGCTGCCCCGCGTCGGCCCGGGCGGCGGTTGGCGGTACCTCTGGCAGTGGACGCACGCGCAGCTGAACGAGCGAATGGTGCGATGGTCACCCCGGGCGGTGTGAGGGACCCGCCCCACCCGGGCGGGCCCGGCCTCCCGGCGCCCCCGCCGCCTTCTCCGTTCGGCTGCCGGGACACCCCCCGAACCGGCACGATGTCCGGATGGTGAAGCAGCGCTGGATGCGAAGGACCGGACGGTGAAGCGGCCCGGGACGCGACGGGCGCGGGACGCGTGGCGCGCGGCCGCCCTCGTGGCCGGCTGCGCGGGCCTGGCCCTGCTCACGGCGTGTGCCGGCGGCGACGGCGGGACGGACGTCCCGCCGACCGCCACCGGCACACTGGAGGAACTCGCCGCGAAGGCGCACTGCGCACCGATGCTCCAGACCGACGCGCAGGAACTGCGCCAGGCCAACTGCACCACGGACGACGGCCGGTACGTGCTGGCCACCTTCGCCACCGACCGCGGCCAGCGCGAGTGGATCAACGAGGCCAACGACTACGGCGGCTCGTACCTGATCGGCCGCAGGTGGGTCGCCGTCTCGGACGCCACGGTGATCGCGGCGCTGCGCGGCCGGCTCGGCGGGACGGTGGAGAACGCCTCGCCTCACCACTCGGGAAGTGGTGAGGGTGGGGGGAGCGAGGCGGGACACTCCGGTCACCGCGGGAGCTGACCGCGCAGGTGTGCGGGGGCGGTACGCGCGAGGCCGTGGGGGACGGCCCGCGCGGGGCGCCGCGGAGGTGGCCCTCAGCGGCACGTGCGCCCGCCGTTGATGCAGCTCACCACCTTCCGCATCAGTTTGTCGTCGAAGACGTTGATGAAGTCACCGTGGTCCGTGACGGGCTTGTGCAGCTGTTCCGGGAAGGAGTCGACGGCGAACCCGGGCCCCGGAGGCACGTCGTACACGATCCGCTGGACCAGCTGCGGAATGGCCCGGAAACCGCTCGGGCACCTCCCGTCGTCCTGCGCGAAGGCCACGTGGGTGCGGTGGTTCGCACTGTCGGTGTTCTGCCCGTCCCAGCAGCTCTGGAAGGCGAAGGAACGGACGACCTGACTGCCCTGCGGACAGATCGGGTACTTGTCCTTGAGCTGGCGGTTCTCGAACCCGGTGCAGCTCCAGGAGGCGTTGGCGTTGGCGTCGCCGTTGGTGAAGGCCTTGGCGTCGCCGGTGATGATGCGCAGGAAGCGCGGCATGGCCGTGACCTTGCCGGTGGGGTTCCCGGTGAACTTCAGCGTGACCTGGGACGGTGTCTGGATCTCCCCGGTGTTCTGGTCCTTGCCCCCGCCGTCGGCGTCGGCGTCGTTCTCCGCCGCCCCGTTCTGCAGGCGGAGCACGGGCCAGTAGTACGTGGACCGGTCGCCCGGGTTGCGGCAGGTGGTGTCGCCGGCCGCCAGGTCGTCATCGCCGGAGAAGGCGTCCGTGGCCTGGTTGCCGACGTAGTCGTGCATGTGGTGGGCGCCGTTGCCGACGCCGGGGGCGGCGATGACGTTGTCCGGGTTGAACTTCCCGTTCTGGTTGCGCCCGCAGTCCGTGACGAAGGTGCCGCGCGAGGCGCCGCGCAGCCGGGCCGGCTTGCCGGCGTTGGGCTGGACGGACTGGATGTCGACGAAGTCGGAGTCCTCGGGGCCGTTGCCGCCCTGGTCCTGGCCGTCGTCCTGGCCGTCACCTTGTCCGTCGCCCTGGCCGGCGTCGTCGCCCTGCTCGCCGTTGCCCGTGCCGTCGCCGTCGCCGTCGCCGTCGCCGTCGTCCGCCGGCGGGTCCGCCTCGTCGTCCGTCCGCAGACTGCACGGGGCCAGGGAGCCCAGGCCCTCCGGGCGCTGGGCCGTGCGGCCGATGGCGGTCACGATGCGGTCGATGCTGGCGGTGCGCCGGGCCTTCAGCGGGCCGAGCACGGCGTTCTGCGCGAGCTGCGGATCGCGGGCCATCCTGTCCCGGCGGTCGGCGAACTCCCGGTAGGCATCGGTGATCTGGGTGTCCATGGCGGCCAGTTCGCGGTCGACCTCGGCCCGGGCCGGATCAGGCACCTCCGGGATCCCGTCGACCACCTCGGGGCAGTCGATGGTGGAGGCCTGGCGGGCCGGCTGCCAGTTCCGGCCGTGGGACGAGCCGGACGACCCCTCGCCCGCAGAGGCGTAGACGTTGACCGCGGCCAGCCCACCCCCGCCCAGGATCAGTGCGGCCGAGGCGATGACCGCCCGGTTGGCCAGGGTGGTGCGTTTCTTGCGCGATGTGCGTCCCATGGAACTCCTCGGACTCCTCAGGCTTCGCGGGGGAGAAGCGTGACGTTCCATACGGCGTCGGCACGCGGCCCGTTCAACGGGAGGCGCGATTGCTGAGGAGTCCGTCGGTCCGAGCGTCAGGCGAAGGCGGCCAGTTGCGGGTCGACCGGCGCGTCCGTCAGCCGGTTGGCCAGGGTCGACATGGTGTAGGCGCCGATGCCCAGGACCACCTCCAGCGCGTTACGGGCGGTGTAGCCGTGCGAGAGGAAGGACTGGAGCGTGGCGGCGTCGACGGCCCCGCTCGCCGCGATCACGGCCATGGTGAACTCCCGTACCGCCTCCAGGCGTTCGTCCGGCAGTGGACTTCCGTCACGGAGAGCGGCGATCAGGCCCGCGTCGGCCCCGAGGGCGGTCAGCTTCGCGGTGTGCATGGCCACGCAGAGGTGGCAGCCGTTGCGGGCGGCCACCGTCATGACCAGGGTCTCCCGGGAGAGCGGGTCCAGGGTCGTCGACTCGAAGAGTGCGCTGACCTTCATGAAGCCGTTGAGCAGCTCCGGCGCCGAGGCGAGCCGGGCGACAGCGGCCGGCAGGTAGCCCTGCTTCCGGGTCACCGCCGCCATCGTGGGGCGGGCGGCGGCGGGGGCGGATTCGAGGGTGTGGTCGGGGAAAGCGGTGGCGGGCATGAGGGGCCTCTCGCGATAAACTCGACAACGTGATTGACGAAAAGGTAAACCGGGTTGTCGAGTTTCGCAATGGCTGAGCGTGGTGGCGGCGGTCCCGCCGAGCCCGCGGCCGAGGCCGGGGCGGGCTTCGAGCTGCCCCTGCTGCTGTTCGCCGGATTCCGTTCGGTCATCGACGCGCTGCACCGCGAACTGGCCGAGCAGGGGCACCCCGACATGCGCCCCGCGTACGGGTACGCGCTCCAGGCGGTGGGCCGGGGCGGGTCGACCGCGAGCGAGATCGGCCGGCGTCTGGGCGTCTCCAAACAGGCCGCGGGGAAGACCGTCGAGAAGCTCGAAGGCCTCGGATACGTGGAGCGCGTCGACGACCCGCAGGACGGCCGCCGCAGACTGGTCCGGCTGTCCCCGCGCGGGGTCGACGTGCTGGTGCGGTCCGCCGACGGCTTCGACCGCCTGCGGGCCGAGTGGATGCGGGTGCTCGGGCCCGAGCGGGTCCGCGCCATGGAGGCCGACCTGCGCACCATGACCCCCGCAGGCGCCTTCAGGCTGGACATGGCCGCCTGGTTCAACGGCTGAACGTGCGGGTGCGAGTTGGACTTTACTCACGAGAGATAGGACGTATGTAGCGCACACCCTTCCCTGGAGTGGTCTCTTGCGGCAACATGCACGCGTCGGCACCCGAGAGATCCGACCACTCGTGGTCGTGAAAGGGAGGGAACCATGGCACGACGCACCCAGGTGCTCAGCGCCGTCGCACTGGCGGCGGCCGCCGCGCTCATCCCCGTACAGGCCACGGCACAGCAGCCCGCGCCCCAGCGGTCCGCCTCCTCCGCGGCCCCGTGCGGTGCGCCCGTGAGACCCGCGTCCCAGATGATGGTCGAGGCGTGCGACAGCCCCGAGCGGATCATCGAGAAGGCGGCGAACGTCGTCCCCACGCGAGGACAACTGGCCTGGCAGCAGCGGGAGGTCACCGCCTTCACGCACTTCGGGATGAACACCTTCACCGACCGTGAGTGGGGTTCCGGCACGGAGGACGAGAAGCTCTTCGCGCCGAAGAGCATCGACGCCGACCAGTGGATGCGCGCCTACAAGGCGGCCGGGGCCGAGCAGGTCATGCTCACCGTCAAGCACCACGACGGCTTCGTCCTCTATCCGAGCCGCTACACCGACCACTCGGTCGCCCTCAGCCCCGGCAGCCCCGATGTCGTCGCCGCCTACGTGAAGGCCGCCCGCAAGGCGGGCCTGAAGGTCGGCCTCTACCTCTCGCCCTCCGACGGCGCCGAACTCCCGCACGCCTGGCACGCCGAGTGGGTCGAGAAGATCCGTGCCAAGCAGGCCCAGGGCAAACCGCTGAGCCTCCCCGAGCGGATGGCGCTGGAGGACGGCGACCGCGCCCCCGCCGGCCAGGGCCGCTTCGGCAACGGCAGCGCCGTCACCGAACGCACGATCCCCACCCTCGTCCCCGGCGACGACCGCGCCGCCCGCGTGAAGAGCGGCGAGCTGCCCACCTTCACGGTGCGGGCCGACGACTACGACGCGTACTACCTCAACCAGCTCTACGAGATCTTCACCCAGTACGGCCCCGTCGAGGAACTCTGGCTCGACGGCGCCAACCCCTGGTCGGGCTCCGGCATCACCCAGAAGTACGACGTCAAGCAGTGGTTCGACATGGTCAAGGCGCTCTCGCCGAACACCGTCGTCTTCCAGGGCCCCCAGGGCGTGCGCTGGGTCGGCAACGAGTCCGGCGTCGCCCGGGAGACCGAGTGGAGCGTCACCCCGCACACCACCGACCCCTGGACGGGGCTCGGCAGTCTCCCCAACGACTCGACCGACTCCGACATCGGCTCCCGCGCCAAGCTGCTGGACCCGGCCGTCAACTACCTCCAGTGGTACCCGGCCGAGGCCGACGTCTCCAACCGGCCGGGCTGGTTCTACCACGAGGGTGAACAGCCCAAATCCGCACAGCAGTTGATGAGCCTGTACGAGAAGAGCGTCGGCCGCAACGCCTCGCTGCTGCTCAACGTGCCGCCCGCGCCCGACGGCCGGATCGCTGAGGCGGACGTCGCGTCACTGACCGCCTTCGGCGACGACGTGCGCCGCGTCTACGGCTCCGACGTGCGCAAGCAGGCCCCCGGGCCGTACACCTTCGACCGGGTGGCGGTCCGTGAGGACGTCCGGCACGGGCAGCGGGTCGAGAGGTTCGCCGTGGAGGCCCGGATCGACGGGGCCTGGCAGCGGATCGCCGAGGGCACCACCATCGGCCACGAGCGCATCCTGCCCCTCCCCGCGGCCGTCACGGCCACCGCGGTCCGCGTCACGGTGCTGGAATCCAGGGCGAAGCCGCACCTGGGCGCCACGACGCTGCACCTCACCACCACGCCGGCCGGCTCCTGACCGGCCCCGGCACCGGGCGTCCGGCCGGCTCCTGACCGGCCCCCGTCCCGCGCATCCGGACCGGCCCTGACCCGGTCCGGATGCGCGATCCCCGCACCGGACCGGGAAGCGCGGCCTACCCCCGGTCCAGGTAGGCGAGTACCGCGAGGACGCGGCGGTTGTCGTCGTCGGACGGCGGCAGGCCGAGCTTCCCGAAGATGTTCGAGGTGTGCTTGGCCACCGCCCGCTCCGTGACCACCATCTGCGAGGCGATCGCCGCGTTCGAACGGCCCTGGGCCATCAGCTCCATGACCTCCCGCTCCCGCGGCGTCAGCCCGCCCATCGGCTTGTCCTGCGAGCGCCGCGACAGCAGCTGCGAGATCACCTGCGGGTCCATCGCCGTGCCGCCGGCGGCCACCCGGCGTACCGCGTCGATGAACTGGTCCGCGTCGAAGACCCGGTCCTTGAGCAGATAGCCGATCGCCCCGTTGCCGTCCGCCAGCAGCTCTCGCGCGTACAACTGCTCGACGTGCTGGGACAGGACGAGCACCGGCAGCCCCGGCCTGGCCCGCCGGGCCGCGAGTGCGCACTGCAGGCCCTCGTCCGTGTGGGACGGCGGGAGCCGGACGTCGACGACGGCGACGTCCGGCTCCAACTCGGCGAGGGCCCTGCTCAGTTCGGGACCAGTTTCGACGGCGGCCGCGATCTCGAAGTCGTACGCCTCCAGCATGCGGACCAGACCGTCACGCAGCAGGAAGAGATCTTCGGCTAGGACAACTCGCAAGGGATCTCCATGGTCACCATGGTGGGACCGCCCGCGGGGCTGCTGACGGCCATGATGCCGTCGAATGTACCGAGTCGGCGTTCGACACCGCTCAGGCCCGAGCCCCCTCCGGTCACCGCGCCGCCCTTGCCGTTGTCCGTGACCGAGATCCTCAGCATGCCGTCGACGTGGTGCAGGTCCACCCAGATCCGGTCCGCGCCCGAATGCTTCGCCGCGTTCGTCAGGGTCTCGCTGACCGCGAAATACGCCGCCGACTCGACCGGGGCCTCGGCCCGGCCGTCCAGGTCCACGTCCACCTCCGACGGGATCGGCAGCCGCAGCGCCAACGCCCGCACCGCGTCGCCGAGTCCGCGTTCGGCGAGGACCGGCGGATGGATGCCCCGCACGAGGTCACGCAGCTCGGTCAGCGCCTCGGCCGAGGACTCACGTGCCATGGCCAGCAGCTTCTTCGCCTGTGCCGGGTCCTTCTCGATCAGTGCCTCGATGGTGCCGAGGTTCATGCCCATGGCGACCAGCCGGGCCTGCGCCCCGTCGTGCAGGTCCCGCTCGATGCGCCGCAGTTCCGTCGCGGCGGTGTCCACCGCCTCGTGCCGCGTCTCGGTCAACCGGTCGATGCGCAGAGCGAGTTCCTGCTCATGGGTGGGGGCAAGCACCGACCGGGCGAGCATGAAGTGGGCGCGCAGCAGGCGCTCGCTCAGCGCCAGACCGGTCGCGAAGAGCGCCACCGCGACCGCGGCCGCCGCCAGCGCCGACGCCTGGCTGTCGACCGGGACGAACGCGTACCAGTACCGGTCGTCCGTGTAGACCCGCCACAGCCCCGCGGCCAGGACGATCCCCTCCACCGGGTAGAGCATCAGCGCCGCCGCCAGCACCGCCACCACGAAGCCGGCCGTCATGTCGACCAGCAGCCACCGGATGTCCCGCCAGGTCGCCGGGTCCTTCAGCATCAGCGTGGTCCGCTCCACCTGCCCGGTGAAGCCGCCCCGCAGGTCCTTCGGGAACGGCCGGTACGGGACGGGGATGCGGACGTCCGACCAGGTGATCGCCATCAGCCGGCGCTGATTGGCGTGCTTGCGGACCGCTTCCAGCACCGTCGGGGTGGTGAGCAGTCCGATGCCCAGCGCGATGAAGGCGACGGAGAGCACCGCCAGTACGAACAGCGTGAGGGATCCCGCCATCGAGGCGACCGACAGCACGAGCCCCCGCCCCGCGGCCAGCAGCGCGGTTCTTATCCGGCCCCGTGTCGCCTTCATCCTGATTCCCTCTTCCCTCGCCGGGCTCGCCGGGCCCTCGTGCCGGCCCCGTTCCGCACAGTCTGACCCACCGGGCCCCGGCGGCAGCAGCCGTTTCACCACCCGGCGGGGGTGTACCCAGCACCACCCTCCTGACCTCGTCCTAGGTCGCGCGGGGCGGGGGGTTCACCGGCTGGGGAGGCGGGCCGGTCCTTCCTAGATTCGAGGGGCACCGCCGGACTTCGACAACCAGGGGGCGAACACGCCATGAGGCGCAATCTCGCGGCACGTATCGGGGTGTGGAGCGCACACCATCGCAAGACGGCCGTTCTCGGCTGGCTGCTCTTCGTCGTACTCGCCGCGGGCATCGGCGGCGCGTCGGGCATGGTCGAGATGACCGACGCGGAGAACGGCGCCGGCGACTCGGCCCGCGCCGAACAGATCCTCTCCGACGCCGGCCTCGGCCACCGTGCCGGTGAACTCGTCATGGTGTCCTCGAAGGAGCCGGACGGCTGGCGGACCGCGGCGCGCGACCTGTCCGCGGCCATCGGCGCGACCGGCGAGGTGACGGGCCTCGCGGCTCCGGTCCCGTCCAAGGACGGCAAGGACGCGCTGCTCACCTTCGAGATGAAGGGGGACGCGGCTACGGCCTCGGACCGGGTGCAGCCCGTCCTGGACGCCGTGGCCGGGGTCCGCGAGAGCCGGACGGACGTCACCGTCCACCAGTTCGGCGATGCCAGCGCGGGCAAGTGGCTCGGCGACCTGCTCTCCGAGGACTTCAAGAAGGCCGAGTTCACCGCCGTCCCTCTCGCGCTCGGCATCCTGCTGGTCGCCTTCGGGGCCGTGGTCGCGGCCCTGCTGCCCGTCGGACTCGCGCTGACCGCGTGCATGGCCGCCTTCGGACTGCTCTCGCTCGCCAGCCACCAGCTGCACCTGTTCCAGACCACGTACTCCGTGATGTTCCTGATGGGCTTCGCCGTCGGCGTCGACTACTGCCTCTTCTACCTGCGCCGCGAACGTGACGAGCGGGCGGCGGGACGCGACGCCGGGACGGCGCTGCGGATCGCCGCGGCGACCAGCGGCCGGTCCGTGCTCGTGTCGGGGCTGACCGTCATGGTCGCGATGGCCGGCATGTTCCTGTCCGGACTGCTGCTGTTCAAGGGCTTCGCCGTCGCCACGATCATCGTCGTCTTCATCGCCATGATGGGCTCCGTGACGGTGCTTCCCGCACTGCTGTCCTGGCTGGGCGACCGGATCGACGCGGGACGGGTGCCGCTGCTGAACCGGCGTCACCAGCGCGCCAAGAAGGAGAGCGGCAGGATCGCCGGCACGATGCTGCGCCCCGTCCTGTCCAAGCCCAAGTTCTTCGCCGCCGCCTCGGTCGTCGTCCTGCTGGTGCTCGCCGCGCCCGCCCTCGGCATGAAGACCGAGTCGCTCGGCCTGGAGAAGCAGTTCGGCTCCGGTTCCGAACTCTCCGTCGCCTACCGGCACATCAGCGACACCTTCCCCGGCGGCCCCGCCCCGGCCCAGGTGGTCGTCGAGGCCGACGACATCCAGGCCCCCGCCGTACGCAAGGCACTCGCCGGCTTCGACCAGGTGACCGTGCACCGGGCGCAGAACGTCGCGGAGATCGAGGTGCCGCTTCCCGGCGGCAAGGCCGGTCTGTCCGAACTGCGCGAACAGAGGCTGCCCGCCGCGTTCGACGGCACGGGCGCCCATGCCTACGTCACCGGTGAGGTGGCGGGATCTGTGGACTTCAACGACCAGCTGAAGCACGGCATCGTCCCCGTCTTCGTCTTCATCACCGCGGTGACGTTCCTGCTGATGCTGTTCTGCTTCCGCAGTTACGTCATCGCCGTGACCTCGATCCTGCTCAACCTGCTCTCCGTGGCCGCCGCGTACGGCGTGATGACCGCCGTGTTCCAGCACGGCTGGGGCGCCTCGCTGATCGGCTCGGAGGGGGTCGGCGCGATCGAGTCCTGGATGCCGCTGTTCGTCCTCGTCGTCCTGTTCGGGCTCTCGATGGACTACCACGTCTTCGTGGTCTCCCGGATCCGTGAGGCGCACGGACGGGGTCTGTCCAACCGGGCCGCGATCGACGAGGGCATCCGGCGCACCGCCGGTGCGGTGACCGGTGCGGCCGTGATCATGGTGGCGGTGTTCGCGGTCTTCGGGACGCTGTCGATGCAGGACATGCAGCAGATGGGCGTCGGCCTGGCGGTCGCGGTGCTGCTGGACGCCACGATCGTACGGATGGTCCTGCTGCCCTCCGTCATGGCGCTGCTGGGCGAGCGGAACTGGCGCACCCCGCGCGGGCTCTCCCGCCTGCCGAGCCTGGACCACGGCGAGCCGGAGCCCGCTCCGGCGGTGGCCCCGGCGCTGCACGGCTGACCGGACGGGCGAGGCGGGCCCCGGCCGCGGTACGTACGCGGCCGGGGCCCGCCTCGCCCGCGTTCAGGGTGCGTACGTGTATCCGACGCGCCGCACCGTCTGGATCGACCGGCGGTGCTCGGCGCCCAGCTTGCGGCGCAGCCGCGCGACGTGGACGTCGACGGTGCGCCCGTCGCCCACGTGTCCGTAACCCCAGACCGTGGTCACCAACTGGTCGCGGCTGTGCACCCGGTGGGGGTGGGCCACCAGATGGGCGAGGAGCTCGAACTCCAGGTAGGTGAGGTCGAGCGGGTTCCCGTCCACCGCGGCCGTGCGCCGCACGGGGTCGATGCGCACCGGCCCCGTCCCGGTCTCCTCCGGCACCTCCGTCACCACGAACTGGGCGGCCGCGGCCGCGAGGGCCGGCTGCTGGTCGGCGGGGACGAGCACCAGATAACCGACCATCGGAGGCCGGCCCGGCAGCGCGGGCAGGGTGTGCTGGGGTGCGGGCAGCCAGGTCGCGCCCGGAGTCAGGAAGGCGGAGACGTCGGCCGGCCGGACGACTTCGTCGGGCGCCACGGCTCGCAGCCGGTGCCGGGCGGGGGAGGAGGGACGGGTGGGAGCGGTCGCAGCGGTCGCCGTCGGCGCCGCGGTGGCGGCGGCTGCGGCGGAGAAGGTACGGGTGTTCGCCATGGGGTCAGCTCTTTCGCGCGAGGGAGTCGTCTGCGGACGGACCTGCTTCGTGCGCGCGGACCGGAGACCGGGGTGAGCGGTGTCAGAGGGCCGGCGCGTGCGACACGCGACAACACACCCGGTCGAAGTCGTGATGCTGACGGGAGGGCCAGAACGGCTCGAGGTCGCTGCGACCGGTCGAGGTGTGCTGGATGCTGGCCATGACCCCATTGAACCAGAGAACAGGCCGGGTGAGCAGACCTCTCTCACCCGTCGATACGGGCCCTTCGCGGGGGAGGCCCCGGCCGGGGTGGTGCGCCTGCGGACGCGCCGGAGGGCGCCCACCGGCTGTGCGGCGGGCGCCCCTCGTACGTGAGTCGCGGCGGGATCAGATCTGGCCGGCCTTCTCCAGCGCGGCGCAGCAGGTGTCGGTGATCAGCCGGGTGACGACGTACGGGTCGACGTTGGCGTTCGGGCGGCGGTCCTCGATGTAGCCCTTCCGGTCCTGCTCGACCTGCCACGGGATGCGCACCGAGGCGCCGCGGTTGGAGACGCCGTAGCTGTACTCGTTCCACGGGGCGGTCTCGTGCAGACCCGTCAGCCGGTCGTCGATGCCCGCGCCGTAGTTCTTGACGTGGTCCATCGGCTTCGAGCCCTCGCCCAGCGACTCGCAGGCGGTGATGATCGCGTCGTAACCCTCGCGCATCGCCTTGGTGGAGAAGTTGGTGTGCGCGCCCGCGCCGTTCCAGTCGCCCTTGACCGGCTTCGGGTCGAGGGTCGCGGAGACGTTGAAGTCCTCGGCGGTGCGGTAGAGCAGCCAGCGGGCGATCCACAGCTGGTCGGAGACCTCCAGCGGGGACAACGGGCCCACCTGGAACTCCCACTGGCCGGGCATGACCTCGGCGTTGATGCCGGAGATGCCCAGGCCCGCCTTCAGGCAGTTGTCGAGGTGCTTCTCGACGATGTCGCGGCCGAAGATCTCGTCCGCGCCGACGCCGCAGTAGTAGCCGCCCTGCGCGGCCGGGAAGCCGCCCTCGGGGAAGCCGAGCGGGCGGTGGCCGTCGAAGAAGGTGTACTCCTGCTCGATGCCGAAGATCGGCTCCTGGGCGCCGAACTGCTCGGCGACCGGGCGCAGCGAGGCCCGCGTGTTGGACTCGTGCGGGGTCATGTCGATGTTGAAGACCTCGCACAGGACCAGGACGTCGTCACCGCCGCGGATCGGGTCCGGGCAGGTGAAGACCGGCTTCAGCACCCGGTCGGAGGCGTGGCCCTCGGCCTGGTTGGTGCTCGACCCGTCGAAGCCCCAGATGGGCAGCTCGGCCACGTCGGACGACGGGGAGCCGGGCATGATCTTGGTCTTGGAACGGAGCTTGGCGGTCGGCTCGGTGCCGTCGATCCAGATGTACTCAGCCTTGAACGTCACGGAAGCCCATCCTTTGCGGGTGCTGCGGTCTATGCAGCGCAGCTTCGCAAGGCGCGATTTCCCGACCGTTGCCCTCGTGTGAACCCCGTGTTACCGAGGTTTCCCGCGTGAGACGGGCCCGTCGTGGGGCGGCGCGTGCCGGCCGCGGCCCCGGAGCAGCGACTCGAAGCCCGCGGCACGGATCCGCCGCATCAGTTCCGCCTGGCCGGTGCCCAGCGCCTTGGCCGCCCGGGGAAGCTGCCAGTCGGCGTCGGCGAGCCGTTGCAGCAGGTGCCCGCGCCGGACCTGCGCCTCGGACAGGCGGAACGTCTTCAGATAGGCGACCTGCCCCTTGTGGTCGGTGATCGTCTCGCCGATGTGCTGCCCGCCCCGGTCGCGCAGGAACGGCGGCAGGAACCGCGACAGGGTGAACGACCCCATCCGGTACACCCGGTCGAAGGCGTACGAGGTGTCCAGCAGTTCCCGCGCGAAGAGCGTGTCGT
Organism: Streptomyces sp. NPDC005803; assembly: GCF_040630435.1. Classification (NCBI taxonomy): domain Bacteria; kingdom Bacillati; phylum Actinomycetota; class Actinomycetes; order Kitasatosporales; family Streptomycetaceae; genus Streptomyces; species Streptomyces sp. NPDC005803. The sequence goes on from NZ_JBEXXO010000026.1 coordinate 112,111, forward strand.
GCGCCTCGCTCCACTCCCGCTCCTGCTCCCGGGCGACGGCCCGCAGGCCGGCGAGCGTTCCCGCCCGCGGCCCGTCGGGGATCCGGGCCCCGAAGCCGGGCACCGGGGCGCCGTAGACGGCGTACTGGTGGATCAGCTCCCCGAACAGGTCCTGGACGAGCGTCGGGTGGAGCAGGCGGTAGTCGCCGGGATGCGGCACCGCGAAGGCGGCGGCGAGCGCGTCGGCCGCGTACACCAGCACCCCGCACTGGCCGGGATGGATCTCGAACGCCCGCAACGCGTCGTCGAGCCCGCGCACCGACCACCCCAGGTACGCGTCCTCGGCGCGCGGCGAGAGCCCGTCGCGCAGCGCCTGGCGCGACCACTCCTCCCAGGCGGTCGACGGCCCGCCGAAGTGCAGCGCGAGATAGCCCTCCATCGCGAGGTGCAGCGGCAGGAAGCGCAACCGGTTCCCGGGCTGCCGCTTGGCGAGGCGGTGGTGGCGGTGGCGCGGCAGCGTGAGCGTCCTGGGCCGGGCGCCCGGCGCGCCGCCCGCGAACTGCGTTCCGTACGCCGCGCTGTGCGCCCCCTCGCCCGCCCAGTCCGCGACGAAGCCGTGCGGGATGTACGAGGTGTAGTGCGTGCGCGGATCCACGTCCACCGTGCCGACCCCGTACCCGGCGTACACCTCCCGGTGCAGCCGGAGCCCCTCGACGGGCTTCTCGCGCACCAGCGGGACCAGCCGGACGCCGCCCCACACCTGCGACGGGCGGGCGGTGAGCCCGGTCAGTTCGAGCCGGGTCACCGTGGTGCTCCCGGCCGGTCGCCGGCCACGAACCGGGCGACCTGCCGGTCCAGGTACGCGTGCAGTTCGGCGGGACCGGTGCGCCCCTCGGAGAACCGCGCGAGCTCCACCAGCGCCGCCAGGTCCTCCGCGTCCCGGATGCCGGCCGTCGGCACGCTCGGCGACAACCGCCGCACGTCGAAACCGTCAGCGTCGTATACAGGGTTCACATGGACCACCGCGGTGCGCCGGTCCGGGTCGAGCCGGGTCCGCCACACCCGCAGCACCTCCCCTGCCAGGCCCGGCGGGGCGTTGTCCCAGCCGTCCGAGACGATGACCAGGCGGTCCGGCCCGTACTCCAGCGCGTCGAGGACCCGGGTGCCGAGCGGCGTCGGCCCCCACGGCCTGACCAGCAGCGCATCCGTGGCGCCGGTGGTCCACAGCGATGTGTACGCCCCGGGGGAGGCGAGAGCCTCCAGCAGGAAGTGGCAGGCCAGCGCCACGGCGAGCGGGCGGCGCCGCTTCTCGCCCGAACCGGAGGAGGAGTAGCTGTCGTCGAGCACGGCGGCGACCCGCCCCCAGCTCCCGGCGTGCGGACCCGCCGCCCGGCGGGCCGCCGTGCGCAGGGCCAGGGTCAGCTCCGCGCGGTGGGTCCGGCGAAGCTCCGTGTCGAACGTCAGGACGTACAGCGCGAGCCGGGTCAGCGGCATCACGGTCAGATCCACGTCCGCCGGAAGCACCGACGCGCCGGCCGTACGGCGCTGCCCCTGGGTGCGCAGCCGCTCCAGCCGGGTCATCCGGGGCGCCATCCGCTCCAGGAAGGCCTCGCGCTTCATGCCGTGCCGGGCGGCGAAGCCCTCGGCGACGGTGAACGGCAGCTCGTCGACGGCGCCCTGCTCGTAGTGGGCGCGGCGCCAGGCGTCGAGCAGCCGGTGCCGGTAGCGCGGCAGCCGCCCAGGCCGGAAGAGGAACGCTCCCAGCTCGGTGTCGCGCGGAGCGCCCGGTGCCTGGCCCGGCACGGCGTCGCCGTCGTCCAGCCGGAGATGGGCGTGACGGACCGCGGTCTTCAGCCCCGCGCGGTACTTCACCGCGTCGTGTGCCGGATCCGGCCGCGCGGCCAGCCAGTCCCGCATGATCGCGCGGGTACGCCGGTTGTTGACCTTGGCCGCGCGCAGCCCCCGGAACAGCCGGTACACCCGCTGCGGCGGCAGCGCCGCCAGCCGGGCGGCGATCAGCCGGCCCTCGGTGCGCCTGTCCTGCGCGGAGGCGTCGCGGGCGTGCTCCAGAAGGCCCCGCACGATGCGGACGGCGTTGTGGTCGTTGATGTCCAGCGCGAGCGTGGCGGCGTACACCCGGCGGTAGTTGACGCGGACGTACGCGTGCAGGAAGTCCAGCGAGAGCTGCTGCCGGCAGGCCGCCGAGTGGAACTCGCGCTGGCCCGTCGCGGTGATCGCCGCGTTGACGAAGAGGAGCACGTCCTCGGCGGCGACCAGGTCGGCCCGGCTCTCGGTCGTCATGATGAATCCCCCGTGGTGTTCCGCGAGGCGGTACGCACGCGCGGAAGACCGGCCGGGGAATGAGGGGGCGAACAGCGAAATATTTGCTTCAGAGGCAAGTCCCGGAAGTCGCCCCGGAGTCCCGCGGCCGGCCCCGTCAACGTAGCCGTCCGCCCCCACGCTCCGCCACCGGATTCGAACGGCCACGAGGCCTCACCAGGCACACTGGCACCATGACGACACCCGAGACACCCCTGCGTATCGGTCTGGCCGGCACGGGCCCCTGGGCCCGCACCACCCACGCCCCCGCCCTGGCCGCCCACCCCGGCGCCGTGCTGAGCGGGGTGTGGGGCCGCCGCGCCGAGGCCGCCGGGGAACTGGCCGCCGCGCACGGTGCCACCGCGTACAGCGGGGACGCGGGGCTCGACGAGCTGTTCGCCGCGAGCGACGCCGTCGCGTTCGCCCTGCCGCCCGACGTACAGGCCCCGCTGGCCGCCCGTGCCGCGGCGGCGGGCTGCCACCTGCTGATGGACAAGCCGGTCGCCACGACCGTCGCCGCGGCCCGCGAGGTGGCCGAGGCGGCCGAGCAGGCCCGGGTCGCCTCCATCGTCTTCTGCACGCTGCGCTTCGCGCCGCGGACCTCCGCCTGGCTCGCCGAACAGGCCGCGGTGGGCGGCTGGTTCACCGCCCGCGCCGAGTGGATCGGCGCCCTGTGGGCCCCCGGCGCGGACAGTGAGTACGCCGCGTCCCCCTGGCGCCGCGAGCGGGGCGGCCTCTGGGACGTCGGCCCGCACGCGCTCTCGGTCCTGATCCCGCTCCTGGGCGATGTCACCCGGCTGACCGCGGCCCGCGGCCCCTCCGACGCCCACCACCTGGTCCTGCGTCACACCTCCGGCGCCTCCAGCACGGTGACGCTCGCCCTGGGGGCGCCGGTGGCCGCGGCAGGGGCGGAGGTGGTGCTCAAGGGCGAGCACGGCGTCGCCGCGCTGCCCCGGTGGGACGGGGCGGTCGAGGCGTTCGCGGCAGCGGTGGACGCGCTGATCGCCTCGGTGCACACGGGGGAGGCGCACCCCTGCGACGTACGGTTCGGGCTCCGGCTGACGGAACTGCTCGCGGAGGCCGAGGCGCAGGCGGCGGAGTAGAGGCGGCCCCGCGGGCGGGCGGGGCGGGAGCAGCCGGCAGGGCCGGTGATCCGGCGCGGTCGGGTCCGGTCGGGGCGGCGTACGGGCAGTCGGCGGGCCCGGTGGTCCGGTCGGGGCGGCATCCGGTCAGTCGGCGGGCCCGGCGGTCCCGTTCGTCCCCGCCGGGGCACCGGCCGCCCCGGGTTCCGGCGAGAGCGCGGCGAGGAAACCGTGCAGGAACCGCCGGACGGCGGCGGCCTCGCCCTCGTCGAACTCCCGCAGCAGCGCCACGGCACTCCCGATCGCCGGCCCGAACGCCGCCCACCCCAGCTCCACCGCCCGCGGGGTCACATGCAGCAGCACCCGCCGCCGGTCGCGCTCGTCGCGGGTGCGCGTCAGATGCCCCAGCCGCTCCAGCCGGTCGATGAGCGACGTCGTGCCGGCCGAATTGAGCCCGAGTTCCGAGCCGAGCCCACCGGCGGTGACATCGGTCCCGCTCCGCTGTGCGTCGAGCAGGCAGATCAGCGCCCGTACATCGGTGGGATGCATGCCGTGCCGCGCGGCGAACTCCGCCTGGCGCAGGCCGAACGCGACCGTGACCTTGCGCAGCAGATGGACGGTCTCCAGCTCGGGCCCCTGCTCGCTCATCTCCGACTCCTCGCCCTATTATCTCGCTGAGCGAGATAATAGTCAGGCGTACGGACTCCAGGGAGCGGCCCATGACATCCACCCCGCCCGTGACCGGCAGCGCGGCCTTCCTCGCCGCCTACGACGAGGTCGTCGCGGCCATGTGGCCGGCCGGAACCACCCCGACGGAGGTCCCCACCCCCTACGGCACCACCCACCTCAACAGCTACGGCCCCGAGGACGCCCCGCCCCTGCTCCTGCTGCCCGGCGGCGGTGCGACGTCCACCGTCTGGTACGCCCAAGCCGCCGACCTGGGCCGCACCCACCGCGTCCACGCCGTCGACCTCGTGGGTGAGCCGGGCCGCAGCGTGGTGGGGGAACGGCCGATCCGCACCGCCGGTGATCTGTACGGCTGGCTCGACGCGCTGCTGGACGGCCTGGGCGCCGGGCCGGCCGCGCTCTGCGGCCATTCGTACGGCGGCTGGATCGCCCTGCACTACGCCCTGCACGCGCCCCACCGCGTCCGGAAGCTCATCCTCCTCGACCCGACCGGCTGTTTCGCCGGCTTCCGCCCCGGCTACCTGCTGCACGCGCTGCCGATGCTGCTCCGCCCGAGCGCCGCACGGACGCGCGCCTTCCTGGAGTGGGAGACGGGCGGCGCCCCGCTGGACCCGGACTGGGTACGGCTGCGCGAGGCGGCCTCGGGCTTCCCCGCGGCCCGCCCGGTCACCGGCCCCCGCCCGTCGCCCGAGGCCCTGCGGGGCCTCGGCGTACCGGCCCTGGTCCTCCTCGCCGGGCAGGGGCGGGCCCATGACGCGACCCGGGTGGCCGCCACCGCCGAGCGCCTGCTGCCACGGGCGAAGGCGGCCGTGCTGCCCGGCGTCTCCCACCACGCGCTGCCCCTGTACGGCCCGGCGGTCCCCGAACTCAACCGCCTGATCGGGCGGTTCCTCGACGATCCGGGTCGATGAAGGCCCGGCGAAGACCTGTGGCGAGGCACTGTCCGGCAGGGGCTGCCCGGTCCGGTGGCTCGGGGCCGGACAGCCGCCGGGGCGCTCAGCGCCCCATCGCGTCCCGGACCGCCTCGTCCGTGCGGGCGACCACGGCCGTGCCGTCCTGCGCGGTGATGATCGGCCGCTGGATCAGCTTCGGGTGCGCGGCCAGCGCGGTGATCCAGCGCTCCCGCGCATCCGTGTCGCGCGGCCACTCCTTCAGTCCCAGCTCCTTCGCGTCCGCCTCCTGCGTCCGCGTGATGTCCCACGGCTCCAGCCCCAGCCGGTCGAGCACGGCCCGGATCTCGTCCGGCGACGGCACGTCCTCCAGGTAGCGGCGGACGGTGTAGTCGGCCCCCTCCGCGTCGAGCAGGCTCAACGCGCTCCGGCACTTGGAACAGGCGGGATTGATCCAGATCTCCATGGGGCCAAAGGTACGCGATGGACCCGCGAAAGTGCCTCTGGCCAGGGGTGATTGTCAGTGGGGGGCAGTAAAATAGAGGGAGTTCGTGAGGGTTCCACCACCGCGCCAGGAGGTTGCCAATGGCCGTAGCCGCAGTCACGACCAAGCCGCTCCACACACCCCTGAAGAAGAAGCCGCTCCCCGCCGGCCGCCCCCGTGAGTGGTACGTGTCCCACAATCGCCGGCTGAAGGCGATGCGCCTGGCGATAGCCCTGCTCGACACCGGCGTGTACTACCCGTCGAGCGCGAGCAACGCCCGCATACGCACGACCGCCGAGCGCCTCGCCATCCACCCGCCGTCCGACACCACCTGCCGCATGGTCCGCGCACTCATCCGCTACGGCCGCTGACCGACCGCCCGCCCGTCGAGGAACGCGCCCCCGGAAGGCCGGGGGCGCGTTCGCGTCAGAACCCGCCGCAGGTGGCGGTGGCGAAGGAGCCGGAGGCCCTGGCGGTGCGGCGCGTGCCGTCGTCCACCGTCACCGAACAGGCCACGTCACCACCCGACTTCCCGAGTCCGACGACGAACGACCCACCGCCCATGAACCCCTTGGTGTCCGACTCACCGGCCCACGGCAGCCTCCGCAGGGTCAGCCGCGCGGTCGACAGTTCCCCGCCCTTCCACGTGCTGTAGGTGAGCGTCACCTCCTCGGCGGCGCCCGTGACCTCGTACCGGACGTGCACGGTCCGCGCGCGCTCGGTCGAGACCTCACGGGCCAGCACCGCGGAGACCGCACCGGCGCCGAGGGCGAGCAGCACGAGGACCAGCAGCAGCACCCACGGCCACAGCCGCCGCCGCGGGGGCGGGGGCGGCGGGACCGGTGCGCCGGGGGCGGCCTGCTCGCTCATCCCCCCAGCCTCGGTGGTCCGTGCCCCGCACGCGACCCCACCGCTGCGGCCCCCTCACCCGTCCGGGCTACGCAGCGTGCGGCCCGGGCCCCCCGCCGCCTTGACTTGAGGCGACGGACGAGTGCTGGGAGGCACGATGACGAGGCGAGGCGTACGGGGAGCGAGCGCGCTCCTGGTGGCGGCGACCGTGGCGTTCACGGCATCGGCGTGCTCGGACGACGGGGGCAGCGCGTCCGGCACGGTGTCGAAGGCGGCGTCGGCGGCTTCCTCCGTCGCCTCCGAGGGAGCCGACGCCGTCGCGTCCGCGACGGCTGCCGCCGGGGACAAGCTGAACGGCTTCAAGGACGGGGTGAACGCGGGCGGCGACGTCAAGGCGGGCGCGCCCGCCGCGGGCGACGACGGCCACGTCACCTCGAAGATCACCGTGAAGAACGGCACCGGGTCGACGCAGTCCTACGCCGTGCTGGTCAACTTCGAGGACCCGAGCGGCAATCTGCTCGACGCGGTCGTGGTGACGGTCGACGACGTGGCGTCCGGGAAGAGCGAGGACGCCACGGCCCGCAGCAATCGCAAGCTCGACGGCGAAGTCAGGGCCGAGGTGGGCAAGGCGCTGCGGCACTGACGCGAGCGAGGCGGCCACGGATCACCCGGCTTCCCCGGGCGACGACCTCCACGGCATCGACGACCTGACCTGCGCCCGCGCCGCCGACGGCCTCTTCCGGGGCATCTGGACGGCCGTCCGGTCCACGCGACCGGGCCCGTCCGCGATTCCGGGCCACCGCGCGCGCCATGATCGGCACACCGAACCGTCTGAGCGCACCGCGAACCGGCGGCTCAGGCCCGACGCACGGCAGAACACCATGAGGATCCAGACGCACGGGAGAACACCATGAGGATCCAGACGCACGGGAGAACACCATGAGGATCCACCTGACCAGCGTGTTCGTCGACGACCAGGCCAAGGCCCTGCGCTTCTACACGGAGGTGCTGGGCTTCGTGAAGAAGGCCGAGGTCCCGGTGGGCCGGGATCTGTGGCTGACGGTGGCCTCGCCGGAGGACCCCGAGGGAACCGAACTCCTGCTGGAGCCCGACGGCCATCCCGCGGTGAAGCCGTACAAGGCGGCGCTGGCCAAGGACGGCATCCCGGCCGCCTCCTTCGCCGTGGACGACGTCCCCGCCGAGTTCGCCCGGCTGCGGGCGCTCGGGGTCCGCTTCACCCAGGAGCCGTTGGACGTGGGCCCGGTGACCGTCGCGGTCCTGGACGACACCTGCGGCAACCTGATCCAGATCGTGCACAGCGCGTGATCCTGGCCCGCGCGCAGGGGCCGGCGCCCCGGACGGGCCGTGTGGGCTCGCGGAGCCCGGACGGAGCGAACGAGGGCCGCCACCCCGGCCATGGGGTAGCGGCCCTCGCGTGACGCTTCCGGCTTCACCTCGGTGCATCGGCCGGGCGCCCCGCAGACGCGGGCCCGGCCGGCTGCCTAGAGGTCGAAGTAGAGCTCGAACTCGTGCGGGTGCGGGCGCAGCTGGATCGGGGCGATCTCGTTCGTCCGCTTGAAGTCGATCCACGTCTCGATGAGGTCGGACGTGAAGACGCCGCCTGCCAGGAGGTACTCGTGGTCCGCCTCGAGGGCGTCGAGCACGGCCGGGAGCGAGGTCGGGACCTGCTGGACGTTGGCGTGCTCCTCGGGAGCCAGCTCGTACAGGTCCTTGTCGATCGGCTCCGCCGGCTCGATCTTGTTCTTGATGCCGTCCAGGCCGGCCATCAGGAGGGCCGAGAAGGCGAGGTACGGGTTGGACGACGGGTCCGGGGCGCGGAACTCGACGCGCTTGGCCTTCGGGTTGGAGCCCGTGATCGGGATGCGCATCGCGGCGGAGCGGTTGCGCTGCGAGTACACCATGTTGACCGGGGCCTCGAAGCCGGGAACCAGGCGGTGGTAGGAGTTCACCGTCGGGTTGGTGAAGGCCAGCAGCGACGGGGCGTGCTTCAGGATGCCGCCGATGTAGTAGCGCGCCATGTCCGAGAGGCCCGCGTAGCCCTGCTCGTCGTAGAACAGCGGGTCGCCGCCGGCCCACAGGGACTGGTGGACGTGCATGCCCGAGCCGTTGTCACCGAAGATCGGCTTCGGCATGAAGGTCGCGGTCTTGCCGTTGCGCCAGGCGACGTTCTTCACGATGTACTTGAAGAGCATCAGGTCGTCGGCCGCGGCGAGCAGCGTGTTGAACTTGTAGTTGATCTCGGCCTGGCCGGCGGTGCCGACCTCGTGGTGCTGGCGCTCGACCTGGAGGCCGTTCTTGTCCAGCTCCAGGGAGATCTCGGCACGCAGGTCGGCGAAGTGGTCGACCGGCGGGATCGGGAAGTAGCCGCCCTTGTAGCGGACCTTGTAGCCGCGGTTGTTCTCCTCCGACCCGGTGTTCCAGGCGCCGGCCTCGGAGTCGATGTGGTAGAAGGACTCGTTCGCCGAGGTCTGGAAGCGGACGTTGTCGAACACGTAGAACTCGGCCTCGGGGCCGAAGTACGCGGTGTCGGCGATGCCGGTGGAGGCGAGGTACGCCTCGGCCTTCTTGGCCACGTTGCGCGGGTCACGGCTGTACTGCTCGCCGGTGATCGGGTCGTGGATGAAGAAGTTGATGTTGACGGTCTTGTCGCGGCGGAACGGGTCGACACGGGCCGTCGACAGGTCCGCGCGCAGCGCCATGTCGGACTCGTGGATGGCCTGGAAGCCGCGGATCGAGGAGCCGTCGAAGGCGAGCTCCTCGGCCGGGTCGAAGACCGCCGCCGGGATGGTGAAGTGCTGCATCACACCGGGCAGGTCACAGAACCGGACGTCGATGAACTTGACGTCTTCGTCGGCGATGTACTTCTTCACGTCGTCGGCGTTCTGGAACATCCAACTCCTCCTACTCCCGGCCCGGGAGGGACGGGGTTGCAGCTCGTGGTGTGGCCAGTGCGGTGGCACACGCTGGACCCGACCATAGGCAGACGGGATTTCTCAAGCATGACCCATTTGTTTCGCCGAAGTTAACCGGGCCGGGTGTGAGCGCTACCCCACGGGTGCCGCGACGGCCGGTTCCCGCCGGGTTGCGGACCGGTTTCGGTGCGGTGTCCCGCCCACGCGCGGCCCCCGCCCGGCGGGGGCCGCGCGTGGGCGCAGTACCGTGGTCGGGTGGACAACAGGCAAGCAATCGGATCGTGGCTCTCCGGGCCGCGCGCGGCCGCCGAGGAGATGGGCGCCGACTTCGGGTACCGGGGCAAGCGGCTCGGGCTTCCCGAGCAGGGGCCGGGGTCCGTGGCGCCCCTCGGGAGGCGCTTCGGCGCGGTCTTCATCGACTGGGCCCTGTGCATGCTGATCGCATACGGGCTGATCGCTCGCGGTGACCAGCAGGCGACGGGCAACTGGGCGCTCGGCGTCTTCTTCGTGCTGAGCGTGCTCACCGTCGGGACCATCGGCTGCACGCCGGGCAAGCGCCTGCTGGGCCTCAGGGTCGTCGCCGAGGACGGCGGGCGCCTGGGGCTCGGGCGGGTGCTGGTGCGCAGCGTGCTGCTGTGTCTGGTGATCCCGGCCCTGGTCTGGGACCGCGACGGCCGTGGGCTGCACGACCGGCTGGCCCGCGCCGTCCAGGTCCGTATCTGAGGACGTTCGAGTCCGTGTCCGAGGACGTCCGGGCACGTGTCCGGGGGAACGGGCACGAACGGCACGGGTCCGGGGGAACGGGGAACGGGCACGAACGGCACGGAAATGAGGGCGGGGGGGGCACCCCGGGGTGGCGCCCGAAGGGGA